>JABXKD010000038.1 GCA_013375475.1 Promethearchaeota archaeon | reverse complement strand
AATAACTTTTAGTATAGAGTGGTATTCCACTGTCTTTATGAATCGCTACAATTGCTTGAATGTTTTCGATATCTTTAAACCTTTGGGTTCGAGATAATAATTCTGCTTCTCTTTTTCTTCTTCTTGGTAAAATTACATAAGATCTCAAGCTGAGTACGCCTAGAACACCAATTATTACAGCTGAGATTACGACAATAATCCATATGATAAATATGGGAAATTGAGGTTCACCAATAACTAAAAGAAATGAAGCTTGTGTTGTTTTATATACTGTTCCCTCTTTTGAGATGATTAAATTGAATATAAAGTTGCCCTGTAAATTTTCGGGGAGAGATACTGTTAGTTGATATGTACCTGGAGATATTTCCTCCAATTCACCAACTCCATAAGTCCACTCGTATAATACCGATGCATTTTCGATAGGGAGACTAGTTTCAATATCTAACAATTCGATTTGAAGCACTAAAGACCCTCCTATTTCCGCTTTTATGGTTGGGTTTGAGTCCTCGTGATCAACTATATCGACTTCAAACTCAATTCGATCTATCAAGATTTCGAAGCCAAACGTTTGCGTTCTATAATTCGAATGTTCGAACTTCAAATAAATAAAATTGATTCCCGATGAAAAAGATCCTGGTAGACATTCAATCGAAGTGTTATACCAGAAGTTTGCGAGCTCTGTCAAATCTTTGTTGTATGATGCACTAATCCAAGTAAAGTTCCCTCCTGATATATCTTCTTCATCTATAATTGACATCGCTTTAGCAGAAACATTAATCATGTCAAAAAACGTCACTTCGTGGAGAGAATTATCTTGAATTTGAACCGAATTAATAAAAACCGAAAGATTTACTGATTGTTCTATAATTTGAAATTGGTAAACGTAATACTGAGGTTCATACCCGGTCGCCGAAAAGCTAAAGTTCAGTTGGTATATTCCGATATTAGTAATATAAGACGTACTAAATTCAATATCATAAGTCCCATTACCAACATTATCAATTGAATAATGCGATGGATTACTTATACTAATGTTAACTATTGCTCCATCAATGCCATCGCCACTAAAATCGGTAAACTTGAACTTAATAGTACTATTTGCGTGTAGCTCTATATTATATTCAGATTCAAGCCTTTGTAAGCCAGTTTCTTCACCTAAATTTACTTTAAGCGTAAGATTACTATTAATAAAACCTAGTTTCGACGAGCTTATTGCTATCTCGTATAAGCCTCTCGAAGCTAAATCTTCAGTATAAAGAATAGCCTCATAGACTCCAAGAGCAGCTTCAGTAAAGTTAAGAGTTGATCCACCCGTCCAATTATAAGAAACAATCGCATCTGAAATTGTTAAATTATTTTCAAAGTCTGTTAGAAAAACTCTTACTGGGATTATGTCACCAACGAAACCATCAGTTCTTAGGTCACTTTTTGCGTCGTTAGGTTTTAGCAGTTTAAGTTGGCTCAGATGATTTACAATAAAGCTTGATTTAAGCCCACCTAATGCAGTTCCATTACTCCAGAATAATATATACTCAAATTGACCTCCGGTCGTGTTTAAAGCAGAAAAAGTAATTTCTGAAAAGAAAACCGTTCCATTTGATAGAGGTGAATTTACTTCTGAATACCACTGATTTCCTTCTGGATCGTATATCGTCAAATTCACTTCTGTCGAAGCAATATTACCAGGGATGTCATTACTATTATTTACTTGCGTTTTTATTCTAGTAGAGTCACCTGTTGTAAAAGGTTCTTGATTTGACAATTTAGTATTAGTGAGACTTAAGTAATTAGGAGATGTTGCCTTAAATGTCCACCAACCAGGAAAGAGAGCATTGTCTTTACTTATTTGCAAGATAGAGTCTCCCTCTCCGCCGTATTCGTATGGACGAGATTGTAATGTTGAATCTAAAACTGATATAAAATTCCAGTTTGTGGGTTTATAGATTGTAAACTCGAAGTCAGAATATTGTGATGGCATATAGAAGTTATGAAGGAAGGTCCAAATTATTGTCCCATTTTCTAATATTTCATAAGAAACACCCTCTAAAGTAGTTTGGCCTACTCGTGATTTGGTTTCATGATACCCATAGAGGGAAGTATCAAGATCGAACGTTAAGGAGGGTGAATTTGTAGTAACTGTTAAAGTTAACGGATTTGAATTCCAATTACTTGTTAAATTTAAATAAGAAACACCCCAAGTATTATCATCATTTAAAATGCTATTATTAAATTGTAGATTTATTCCTGATTGTGTTGAATTTGCACTTGTTTTGAGGATTAATTGAATATTGTCAAAATATGCCTCTTGAATATCTAAATGGTCGAATCCTGTATATTCAACTCCATTTCCAATCTCGATTCCAACAGATAAATTGATACTCTGTCCAATGAGTACTTCATCGAAAATACTCGAACTATTTTCCCATAAGTCCAAATTTATTAAACCTGTACTGTGCCATTGTCCTAATCCAGCGTTTGTAATAGTTCTAAATCCTCGAGTGTAAACAGTTTCTCCATTTACTTTAATATATGCATAATTATCATTTGTTGTAATCCCTCTGAGAAGATTATAGTCCATTGACACCCAAGCGTCAATAAGTTCCCCCCTTGGAATTGTAAAGTCTTGATAGAAACCGGCGATATCCCCGTCTTCATATGAATAGGAAGGAGAATTATCAATCCCCTCAATCACTGTTCTAAGAGCTGATCGATTTCCAATTTCTGCAGTTCCACCATATAATCGAGATGGATCATTAATAGTATCTTCGAAATAATTCCAACTTGTGCTATCAAGAGTAAACATACTCCCATTATATGTTTCAAAAAAGTCTACAGAATAGCCATAAAGTTCTACTGAAGTATCGGAAGCCATGGAAATTTTTAGTTCTGTTGCACTATACCAGGGAGTGTAGAAATCGGTGTAATATCCGGCAAAATTATCTAAAACGGTATTATCTTGGTTAGAAATATATAATTCATCATAATAATATTCAACTTCAAGGAGTACGAAATGAATTCGCATATAATCACAATCATTACCGTCAAAGGTAGCCAAATAATTATTTGGATTTAAATTCTTTCCATAACTAGGACCTGAGTCTTCAGATTGGGAAACTTGAGAAGTCGGCGTAAGTTCTGTATCACTTCCAATAACCCCATTATCGACCCAGTCTCTCTCATCTTGAATATTGTTAATCTGCGTTTCAACTTCTGAGACTTCCCAATTATGAACATTATCTAAGTAATAAGTAAGATTTAAGGTTTCTTGATTAGTTACATCAATCTGCTGATCAGTTTCATATAAATTTCCATAGTCAGTTATATTTAAAGATATTTCATTACCTTCAAATAATACTGAATCAGTATCTGCAATTGAGGGTATTTGGGAAAAATTATCATAGTTTCTATCTATCCCCGTGATATTATTGAAATTTGGAATGAGAAGACTACTTGATAGGAATATAGTTAATATTATTATAAGACTTACCAATCTTAGAGCTGAAGCTTTTTTTAAAAGTACATTATTTGGAACTTTTTTCATAATATCCCCTGTTAACGATTAAAATAATTATAAAATTTATAAAAGCTAAAATTAATAAATTTAAGTTTTAAGTTAGAAGAAAGAAATGTAGAAAGATGTTTTTTTGACAAGTTTAAACCTAAAAAGTGATGATTGAAATGCTAAATTAGATAATTATTATATCCGATACTTAGTTAGGAATATCGTTTGCAATTTCTGATTTAAGTAGATTAACATATGTAAGCTTCTCGCTATTAGTTAACGAGTTTACTTGAATTCCCCTACTTGAATAAAAATCTGGAGGCATTTTATCAAATAGGGAAAGTATGAGGATAATGGCATTTTTTACGAACTCTTTGTTTCCTGTTCGTTTCAATACTTTCATTAGTTGAATAAACGATTTATTTTTCCAAATCTCTACTGTTTCTCTGTTTGTGTCTTGATTTTGAAAGAATTCAATTATACTCAGATAATAATCAAGTTCATAGTTCTCGTTGTTAGTTGACATGTTCATTATCCTTAAACCGTATTCTTAATTATATAATCTTATATTTTGTTTTTAAATTAGTGGAGAATCTTAGTTTTTTGTTACTATATTGCGCATGTTTTCTTTTTATTAGTCTACTTAATTCTTGCTTATTAGGAAAACAAACCTTACAATGTTCAATTTAAAAATTCGTAAGGGCGTTTTATTTGCTTATGTGATATTTAGATATCATATCACATCTAATTTTTTTAGCGAAGGAGTTAGAAAATTAGACTTTTTCTAATTCGGGAGGAATATACTCATAAGTTTTGTGAAACCGCTTTTTGACGCTTGCAATGTCATAAGTTTGCGTTTGAGCACCGCTAGTCTCAACAACAAAAGATCCTAATATGGAACCTAATCTACAAGCGTCTAATAACTTCATATCTAATATTAATCCGGTTAAAAATCCTGCGCGATAAGCATCTCCTGCACCCGTAGCGTCGACATTTTTCTCAGGTATTGCAATAGGAATCTCTACGCGCTTTAATTCACCAGAATCCGCTTTATATATCAATTCGGATCCTTTAGAGCCTTTGGTTTTAATTATTGTATTGGCAAGTTTAAGAATGTTCTGTTCGTCTAAATCTGTTTTATTTAATACTTGATTTATTTCAAATGAATTTCCTATTAAAATTTCAGATTTTTCTAATATATCTAATAAATCACTTTTGGAAAAGAGTGGTGTAACTTGTCCGGGATCAAATATCATTGGTATTTTTAAATCACTCAATTGATCTGCAAATTTTTTCATTGCATCAACACTTTGGGTTGAATTTATGGCGTAAGCGTATTGTTCTGGGTCTTTAATTTTCAGCCGTAAATCTATGTTCTTATTCTCATCTAAAGCACCGCCATGAAAAATTATCATTTGATTTGATTTCTTATCGTTTACTATATAACATGCTGCGGTAAACAGATCGGCTTGTACATCAACATTTAAATCAATGTTGGGGAATTTTGTTATATGATCTCTATAACCCAGAGTATTAAAGTCATTTCCTACAGAACCAAGCAACAAGACCGTTGATGTATTAAGTAATCCAAGATTGTACGCAATATTTCCGGCTGTACCGCCGAATCGTTGGACGCGACTATTAGCAGTAACAGTACTTTGGTATTCTTCTTTCTCGTGATCTATAGAAACAGCATTTACAAAATTTTCTTCGAAACTCATAATATAGTCAAATGCAAGTGAGCCCAAAACGATGATCTTATCCCGTATCATAATGACATTAACCTTAATTAAACCTTAATAAAGCTATATTTATATAATTTTAAGCATTCAATAAAGATTTTGTGAATAATTTAACTTATTAAATTAAAGAGTTTTGCTTTTAAAATATCAAATTTTCTTTAAAATATATGAGAGAACTCATTAATTCAATTGAATCCTTGAAAAATGGCGAAATCTCTAATACAGTAAATGAGCGGATTGACCAATTTTCCTCTGTATCCGAATCAGGAATAGACGAAATCTTTAAAGAACTTTGTTTTTGTGTAATGACGGCTAACTGTGGAGCTAAAAAATGTATAGAAGTACAACAACGGATAAATAATGGTTTTTTAACATGTTCTGAAGACGATTTAAAAAACAAATTTAAAGAATTTGGCTATCGCTTTCCAAATATTAGAGCTAAATATATTCTTGAAGCTAGGTCGTATTTATCGGAGTTAGAGAATAAATTAGCTTCAAATATTGATGGAAATGATTTAAGAGATTGGATAGTGAAAAATATTAAGGGATTAGGCTACAAGGAAGCAAGTCATTTTTTAAGAAATATAGGTTACCCAAATTACGCGATTATAGACTTTCATATTATCGATCTTCTGGTGAAATACAATATTATTGAAAAGCCTAAAACCCTTACAAAGAAGAAATATTTAGAAATCGAAATCATTCTTAAAGAAATTGGAGATAAGATAGATCTTGATTTGGATAAGTTAGATCTATATTTATGGTACATGGAAACAAATGAAGTACTAAAATAAGAAATGTAATTACTTTAATAAATTATCTAAAGGTAAATCCAAATCGACTTCAGCGCTTTTAAGTTTTTTCATGAATTCTACCGTTCCTAATTCGTTAACCATTAGTTCCAATAGATTTTCGTACAATGCTTCAATATTATCTTGTCCCATATTGAAATATGTGTTTTCAGAAGTGAGAGTAATTTGTAGAATTTCATAAAGGCCTTGAATGCATTCTTTGATGTTTTCAAAGTTATTAAGAGCCTTTTTAGTTGATTCGTATACAATATCTTCTTTTGTCATAGCTTATTCTTACACCATTTACTATTAACCTGTTAAATTAAGAAATAATTCGAAATTTAAAAATTGCAAGATTATTTTACAATTTCGTGACTAAAGAACATATTAAATGAAACTATAAAAGGATAAACCCACTGAATGAATATAGTTTTAGTAATTTTAAAAATCTAAAAATTCGGGGTTATATTTCTATAAACTCAAATATAAATAATTTTAATTTTTTAAATATATATTGTCTTTTAAAAGGAAAATAAAGGGAATTTAACAAACTTCTATTAGGAAGAATAAATGAAATGAAGAAACTAATTGATGCTGTAATTTATACCGATATTCACGATGAGTTAGGTCCAGACCCAATCCATTGGACACCCCCAGATTTGCCCGAATCGATAAGAATGCTTGTTGCTATTAAATCTGTTACGATTCTCACAGGAGACCAAGGTTCTGTGCCAGATTCTTTATTAATAATTCCTTTCCCATCTTTAAAACTTAAAGGATTAATAAGGTACATAGAAAGAAAAGATAGAAGCAAGAGAGGAGGATTTGCGCGTTCAGCGATCACTTTTTTGTTTAAAGAAGCCGATGATGTTGTCTTTTATAAATATATGAGCTATTTAAAGGCTCCATTTGACGAGACAACAAGAAAAATCATTAATTTAGAAGAACAGAATGCTGATAAGGAAACCATTTTTGAAGAAATTAATTACCTAAGAAATAGTGTAGGTCAATTATTAGACGATTTTAGAGCTAAAGAAATTTCTTTTCCTCCTTCAATAGAATTTCCTGAAAAAATAATAAGAGACGAAAAAATCGTTGATTATAGATTCAAGCTCGTAGTGGTAGGTGATCCTGGAGTCGGAAAAACTTCTACTATTTTACGCTTTACAGATAACGCATTTCTAAGGACATATGTTCCCACATTAGGTGTCAGCATTACTGAAAAAATCATTCAAGCTAATAATAAAGTAATAGAAACTATATTGTGGGATATTGCAGGGCAAAATAAATTCCAAACAATGAGAAGACACTTTTATCAGGGTTCAGAGGCTATATTACTCATTTTTGATTTAACTAACAGAACTTCCTTTACCAACATAAAAAATTGGTATGACGATGTGTTGAAAAACATGGATAAACATCACCATCAAATGATAGGATATATTTTTGGTAATAAAACAGATCTTACTGATGTGCGAAAAGTTAAATTAGTTGAAGCGTTAGCATTAGCTAAGGAATTAAATCTAAAATATATTGAAACCTCTGCTATGACGGGAAAAAATGTAGAATATGCTTTCTATGATATAGCAGAGTCTGTAGTACAATCAAGATTAGAAAAACAGTAAAGGTATTAACCATGGATATAGAAGAAGCGATTAATAAAAGAAGAACAATTAGAAGATTTAAACAGGATCCTATCCCAAGCGAAACTCTAAAAAAACTAATCGATTACGCTCGAGTAGCACCTGCAGGTAGCAATATTCAATGCGTTGAATATGTTATCGTCAAAAGTCCACCGATGACAGAAAAAATGTTCCCACTAGTAAAATGGGCATCCTCTCTTCCTAAGGAGGAAAGAACACCTGAAAGTGGAAGAGAACCAACAGCGTACATTGTAGTTCTTGTTAACACGGATATTAAGAAATCTTACTTTGACTATGATATTGGGGCTGCTGTTGAGAATATTTTACTTGGAGCAGTTAGTTTTGGAATCGGATGTTGTTGGATGGGTAACATTAATGGGCCTAAGATTAGATCTTTACTCGAAGTGCCTGAAAATTACGAAATTAAACATGTAATTAGTTTAGGTTATCCGGACGAAACCTCCAAAATGGAACCTTTTGAGGGTTCTTTTAAGTACTGGAAAGAAGGAAACGAGATGCACGTACCTAAGCGAACATTGGACGATGTAATCTTTAAGGTTTTGTGATAGTAAAATTTTGCCCTCAAAAAATTCTCTCTATCTACTGAAATAATCAGAATGATTATTCAATAGAAAAATATAACCTAACCCCGCCCTAGATTTTTATCTGTAATCTTGAACTTAATTAAAATGTCAAACTATCTAAATAATCTATCATTAATATTAGATTTAAGCTTTATTCCCCAGAATTGAGGAAAAGTTTATAGAGTATTTAAAGTACCTCCTCAATCTTGGAGAAATCTCGTTAAAAACTCTAATTTTTGAGCTCAGTTCCTTAATTTAGTAGAGAATTCATACATTCATAAGGAAACATTCACACTCTGTATACATATATTTTTATAAAATTAATAATTTTTATGCTTTAGAGATTTAAAAATATCAACAAATTTAATTTATAATTTAAAAAGCAGATAAAAAACATCGACAAAAGATGGTATTTTAATTATGGTAGAAGACAATTCTCTCAAAATAAAAACAACTGGAAAAATCACTCGTTCAAAAGATAATACCTTTAATATAAGAGATTTATCGATGCGCGAATTTGAAGCATTTATGATACTTTTAATTCATGATGGAGTAGAACAATCAATTCTGAAGCATTTAATTGATTTAGAGTTTGATCATAAAAGTCCAACTAAAGGATATGATTATATTAACAATTTATGTAAAAAAGGATTTGCATATAAAAAGAAAACCACTGTAAAGGGAAAAAATGTAATAAGAATATATGTAAGATCAACTATACAGAAAAACTACCAGAAGTTTATCCTTCCAACGATAAAGAATTTAGATGATTCATTAAATGATATCATTAAAGAATACATCGAAGGTATTAAAGTAGAAGAGAAAATTCGTGATAAATTTAAAGCGTACACAGAAACTATTATTCTTGCACTTAATGACCTACTATTAGATAAATCTACTAAGAATTTGAGCAGTCAACGTTTTCAAAAAAAGATGTATAATACAATTTGGAGATATTTTAGAGCTGAAATTTTGAAATACGAAGTGTTTTCAAAATAAGTGGTAAATTCATATTAGCAGTAGAAGTTTTAAAAGCAAATTTTTTATAACTCTTGAGAAGTTAACTTTAAATTATATATCGTTGAAATAATATCGAGACAAAATGCTACTTCAAAGCGTTCTTACTCAAAGAATTATCATTATTTTAATTGTTCAAGTGTGGCCAATATTCTACGGTTCGTATTTTGGTTATAAATTACTAAAGCGAACTAAAAGTAGGTCGACTTTAACTCTGAGTAGCTTCTTTTTTTTGATTTCTCTCACATATTTCCTTGCTACAATCTCAATATTTTTTCTTGATACACCCTTCGCATACTTTTTTTACATATTTGGAATATATTTCTTCGTTTTTAGCCATAGTTTTTTTATAATTATTAGTTGGGTGCTTGTAAAACTTGATACAAAATCTCCTAATTGGAAGTATTATTTAATTATTACATTTTATGGAGTCATATCGACTTATGTTCTCATTATAGGATTTTTTTTTAATGGAATAATCTATGACGCAAGTTCAAACTGGATACCTGCTTTTACTGTAGTTTTTCTCATTTTCAGTTGGGGCATTTTAGCAGTCTTTTTACTTATGCCGCAAATATATTTTTCGTTTAAACTTTATAAAATATTTGGAGGAATTAAACTAAGACGCAGGATTAACATGTTTATAGTTAGCGCATTTCTAGAGCTCACCGTAGTATTTTCATTATTCTTATATAATACCTGGGTTGAAAACGAGATATTTAGATTAATTTATATTCTTTTGGTGCCAGAAACTTCGACCATTGCCGCTTATTTACTCTACAAGAGCTTTGGCAAGAAGTTAGAATGAAAAAAATCTAAATGTTCTCTTCTAGCTTAAAATGATTGAAGTACATAGGATAAAACGATTTCGGATAAAATAAAACGAGCTTAGTTTCAAAAGCAAATTCTTTATAATCCTAAAAAAGTTAACTTTAGAGTATATATCCTTAAAATATGCAAAATAAACACGATGCTACTTCAAAGTATTTTTACTCAGAGAATTATCTTTGTTTTAATGGCTCAAATTTGGCCGATAATCTATAGCTCTTATTTCTCTTACAAATTACTCAAACGAGCTAAAAATAGGTCAACTTATACCCTGAGTTGCTTCTTTATTTTGTATGCTCTTACAGATGTCCTTGCTAATTTTTCAATTTTGTTTCTATTTACTCCTTTAGCATACTTTTTTTATATATTAGCAATGTATTTCTTCTTTTTCGATCATTGTTTTTTTATTATTTTTAGTTGGGTGCTTGTAAAGCTTGAAGAAAAAACTCCCTATTGGAAGTTTCGTCTAATAATTATCCTTTATGGGATCACATCTACTTATGTATTCTGGATAGGATATTTCTTCAATGGGATACAGTATGATTCGATTACAAACTGGGTACCTAGATTTAGCTGGTTTTTTCTCGTTTTCAGTTGGGCTTTGTTAGCAGCCTTTTTATTAATTCCCCAAATTTATTTCTCATTAAAGCTTTCAAAAATATTTGAAGGAGTTATCCTAAAACGTAGGATTAATATGTTTATTATTAGCTCATTTTTCCAACTCGCGGTGGTTTTTGCATTCTTTTTGTATCATTTTTTGTTTGAAAACCAAATATACCGCACTATCTACATGGTGTCAGCACTGATAATATCTACTACATCAGCCTTTTTAATTTACAAGAGTTTTGGTAAGGAATTAGATTGAAAAAAAAGGATAAATGTTTTCACTTAACTTATGATGTTTGAAGAACTTTTAAAGCTACTTCTGTAGAAACCTTTGCTTCCTCAATAGTAACCATGCCTATAGTAACACAACTTATATTATGTTGCGAAATGTAATCGTAAGCTTGATTTATATCTAATTTCCCCGCTGCTAACGTTTTCATTCCTATAAAATACTTGTCTTTATGGTTGTCTACAATATTCTCTAACTTATTTTGATCTCCCATAAACATTCCTTGAGCGTTAAATGGGATTAAAAAAGCTTTCACAGAGGGAAGATTTTCGAACGCGTATTCTAACGTAGAAACGGGATTATGAGCAGCTATTCCAGGTATTATTCCTAATGATTCAATTTCGTCTACAAGTTTTTCTAATTTCTCATCTTTCTTATCTGAAACCATTCCATGAGCAAAAATTAATTTAGCATTAAGATTGGCTAACTCATCGATTAACGGATCAGGTCCAGGAAAAGTGGAACCTGTAATAATAAAGTCATCGTGGGTTTCTGCCATAATTTTAGCTGCTTCACCGACTTTTCCCGCAGGTATCAATTCTATTCCGCGCCCTCCTGCGTCATAACACGCTTCTAGTATCTCTAAGATGGCTTCTATATCATTCAAGAATTTTTTACGGTATATTCGAGCGTTTTTACCAAATTGAGCCGCCCCTAAGAATGGTGATGTTCCTGTTGTAACTCGGGGGATTTGCTTTCCATCTATTTCATAAAAAATAATTCTTTCACCAAAGTTGTATTAGTTTTTTTAGCAAAATTTATCACATTTAATAAATCTTTACGAGCTTACTAAAAACTATAAAAATACTAATATCTAAATTAAATTAATTCTAAAAATTATTGGTCACATAAAAATGACAGACCCAAATGCTATAAAAAATAACCCATTTAAAGAATTAGGTGAAATTCCAGAAAAAAAATACCCTGATGGATACACGGTTGATTCAACATACATACCAGTAAGAGATGGTGTCAAAATTGCCGCTACTATTTGTCTTCCGAAGGGACTTTCTCCAGGTAGTAAAATTCCTACAGTGATAACGCAAACAAGGTATTGGAGAGCGATGGAATTACGAATTCCTTTCAGATGGATTCTTGATAGTATGGCAACAAACGCCCCAAATCCTGAAGTTGTAACTAGTCGAGGTTACGCGCTCATTTATACCGATGTCAGGGGGTGTGGAGCATCCTTTGGTTCAAGAATTACACCATTCTCCGAAGAAGAAGTTAAGGACGGCTATGATATAGTTAATTGGATTATTGATCAACCTTGGTCTGATGGTAATGTTGTTTCCAAAGGTATTTCATATACGGGGACAACAGCTGAGTTATTTGCTAGGAATAATCATCAAGCAATAAAAGCTGTGATACCAGGACACGGATTTTGGGATCCATACACTGATGTAGCTTTTCCAGGAGGGTGTTTTGATCACGCTTTTATTCAGTTATGGTCATTTCTTGGTAAAAATTTAGATCTAAATAATCCTAAAGTCTTTAGACAAATAAAGCCAGAAGCTTGGTTGCTTACGAAAGGTGTAAAACCCGTAAAATCTGATAAGAATTTAGAAATTTTGAATACCGCATTAGAACAACATGGTGCTAATAAATATGTTTATGAACATACCTTAGAAGAAAATTTTCGGGATGATCAAATCCTAGACGGTTCTTCATTTGATGATTTCAGTATTTTTGATCGAACAGATGAAATTGAAAAGTCTAAGATACCAGTATTAGCTTGGTGTTCGTGGTTAGATTCTGGGTATTGTGATGCTATTATTCATCGTTTCATGAATTTATCTAATCCCCAAATTGCAATTTTAGGAGATTGGACTCACGGAGCAGTTCTACCCGCAAATCATTTTTTCCCAAATCGAACTTCAGTAACACCATCGCCTAAAGATAAAGTAAATGCTTGGATGAATTTCTTTGACAAATGCATTTATAGTGATGGAATACAAGAACAAGTTATATATTATTATACATTAGTCGAAGAACAATGGAAAAAATCTAAGGTCTGGCCTCCAATAGGACACGATTATCAGAAATGGTATTTTTCCGAGAATTTTACTTTAACGAGAAAAAAACCTGAGAACGATGTCGGAGACGATAAATACAAAATTAATTTTCGGGTTTCTACGGGACGAAATAATCGCTGGTGGGCTTTATTAGGGCTTCCAATTATATACGAAAATAGGGCTAAAGTCGACGAAAAATTAATATGCTACACTAGCCAACCATTTGAAGAAGACACTGAGATTACAGGACAAATAATTTTATGCCTATATTTAGCGTCGACACACGAAGACGGAGCAATTTTTGCTTATTTTGAAGATGTAGACGAAGGGGGGAATATTACCTACATAACTGATGGAGAATTTCGACTTATTCATAGAAAAGTTTTGTCTGAAGAGCCCCCATACAAAATCCTAATTCCTTACCATAGTTATAAAAAAGAAGATTCTGCTCCTCTTATTCCAGGAGAAATTACAGAAGTCAAATTCGGATTACACGTAACTTCAGTTCTCATTAAAAAAGGGCACAAAATTAAAATTGCTATAGCTGGAGCTGATAAAGATACATTCTTACGATATCCTTCTGAAGGAAAACCGATTATAACAATTTCAAGAAATAGTTTAAATTCTTCTTATCTTGATATTCCAATTATAAAAAAAGAGAAAAAATAGGTGAAAAATAATGGAAGATATAATACCAAGTTTAAAGAGCATGTTGCGAGAAGCGATAGATATTAAGATTAATGCGTTAAACTTAACGATTTCGATGACTGTAAAAAATGACATCGAAGGAATTGTCGCTGATTCCGAAGAAATCATCGTAATGTTAAAAATGTATGGAGGATTAAGAGAGGAAATCCCAATGGAAATAAATGTCGATAACGTAACACAGATTATTACTCTAAAATTTCAAAATGAAGAAGACTTTAAAAAAATTGAGAAAATTTTAGAAACTCTGTTTGATAACGCCGTAGATTTGCTCGTTCAAACCATGGATGGCGATTTTAATTGTATTAGGGACATTCCAAATATCGATGATTAAATTTATTCTTTTTTTTTACTTTTTATTTGAAAAAGCAGATTCAATCACAGTGCGTTTCGTATTAAATTTTTGGCGTCTCGAGGTTTAATCTAACATTTTATCACTTAACTTGATTAAGCAAGTTTTAGCTTCAAAGTTGCAAAAAAGTCTGATAAATCGATGTTCCCACCGCTTATAATTATGCCAATTCTTCTGTTTTTGATAAGCGAAGGATCTATATTACCTGATAATAGCCCTGCTAAAGATACTGCTCCAGATGGTTCAACGATAAGTTTCATGCGTTCCCAATAGAACCTCATAGCGTCAATAATTTGCTCTTCAGTCACCGTAATAATTTTGTCTACATTTTCTTGTATTATAGGGAAAGTTAATTCCCCTACGGAAGTTCTCAAGCCATCAGCTATAGTATTTGGGTTTTCCACAGGCACTCGTTTACCAAGTTGAAACGATCGGAATGCGTCATCTGCGTTTTTAGGTTCAACCCCAATAACTTTTACTCTTGGATCTATTCCTTTTGCAGCTATCGAACATCCACTAATTAAACCACCGCCACCAATTGGAACAAACAGTAAATCAATTAGATCAATGGAATTCATCAGTTCATAAGCAGTTGTCCCCGCACCAACAATTACACTATTATCGTCAAATGGGTGTATTAGTCTGTAATTATATTTTTGTATCAATTCTTCTGCTTTTTTAGCTCGATCACCGGGCTCGTTTCCACACAAAACAACTTCTGCGCCGTACCCTTTTGTAGCTTGAATCTTGGAAGGAGTTGCATTATTAGGCATTACGATTGTGGCTTTTAATTGGAGTATTGTTGCCACCAAAGCAACTGCTTGAGCAAAATTTCCTGATGAGTGAGCAATAATTCCTCTCTCTCTTTCAACTATTGGAATATGGCTAATACAATTCCAAGCCCCTCTAAACTTAAAGGATCCAGTTCGCTGAAAATTTTCACATTTTATAATCACACGTTTTGCTCCTGTAATCGAATCTAAGGTTCTACTTGTCATTACAGGTGTGACGTTTGCTACACGAGATATTATTGTATAAGCGTTTTTGATGCTCTTAAAAATGTCCATCAACTCCTCAATAAGATGTAGTAAAATGGTATCTGAACTACCATTTCCACACGAATTATTTTAGTTAGTATAATTAATACATGTAATCTTAAAAAAAATGGTATAATTACGGAAGATTATTCTTAAATTATAAATATAATAATGAATAATACGATTATTATGCCATATATAGAACTTGATAAAGGTTATAAGATTCACTACATAGAAAAAGGAAAAGGGAAGAATTTAGTTTTCATCCATGGCTTTTTAGGCTCTTCATGGTTATTTGAAGCACAAGTAGAACTGTTCTCGAGTAACTATCGAACGATTGCAATAGACCATTTAGGTCATGGAAAAAGCGATAAACCAGAATCGGAGTTATATGAATTAGCAGAATTAGCACAATATTTAGAGGAAACTCTTTCAAAATTAATAGGCGATGAAAAAGTTATTCTTGTAGGTCATTCGATGGGCGGCATGATTAGTTTGATCTACGCTACAAATCCCAATTTGGCAAAAAGATTAGAGGGATTAATTTTAATGTCAACAGCACCCAAACTTAATAATCCCGGTTTAGTCCAATATATTAAAGACTTAAAATCTGGTGAAATGTCTCTCAAAGATAGGGAAACGATCGAAACGATTTTTATAGGACTCTGTTTCCAACGAAAAGCTAGGAAAGAACAAACGGAGTTAATTAAAGAATTCGTAGATTTAACTCTTCAAAACGAAGAATATGTAGGACTCCGAACGATGGAATCTATTTTAAATAACTTCAATGTGGAAAATAAACTAAAAGATATTAGCGTTCCAACTTTGATATTAACGGGGGATAAGGATATTTTTATCCTTCCAGACGACTCAAAATCGATGGCCCAGAAAATTCCTAACTCCACATTAGTAATTTTAACACCAAAGATTGGACATATGATCCAATATGAGGCAACAGATGGGTATAATAAAGCAATAGAATCGTTTATAAGAGAATTATAAACATTTTTTTTTAAATTACTATCAATTTGTGAAGAATATGACCCCCAAAAACAAATTTGCTAAAGCAAAACAGTATATCATAACCAATGCTAGACCATTGGATATAGCTCTTTTTGAATTTGTTTTCAGTGATAATTCCCCTCAAAAGGTCCTTGAGATATTGAAAACTTATCAAAATGACGATGGAGGTTTTGGAAAGGCTCTAGAATCCGATCTTCGTATGAATGAATCTTCAGTTCTGGCTACTACCGTGGCTTTACAATATATAACTAATTTAAACCTTTCAAAACCGGATGAAATGGTTGAAAAGGCGATATCTTATCTTGTTAAAGAAACACAACGTTATACAGAAGGATTCTCTCTCAAAAATTTCTGGTATTCCCACACAAAAGAGCAAAGTCAATCACCACATGCACCATGGTGGCACATAGAAAAATTGAAACCCCCTAAGGTTGAAGATTGGCCGAACCCAAGTATCGAGGTTATAAGTTATCTCCTAAAGTACTCACAATTCGTCCCACAATCGCTACTCGATGAATTATTGAGTGATTTGGAGAATTTTCTAAAATTAGAATCCAAACTCACAGGATTTGTCCAATACAAATTTCTTTGTTTTAAGCGTCTCATTCCCAATGTGCCTGAAAAATTACAAAAGAAAATTTTTGCGATGATAGATAGGACCATAACCGATACTGATCTCTTGGAAGAACAAAGATTTGAGGATGTTAAAATACAGTGGTTTGTTACAGAAAAATCGTCCTATCTCTTTGAGAATTATTTTGACAAGGTATACAAGCTATTAAAAAATGAAGTAAACCGATTGGGAGAGGATGGAGGTTCACATCCTAACTGGAAATGGGGCGAGGATGAATTATGGAAGCAAGTAGAACAAGAATGGACAGGAAAATGTACCAACGGATTATTAATGGCATTGAAACATAGTGATCTACTAAAATTACTCACATAATATATTGTAGATGTGAATTACAATCTTTATTCTTCAAAAAGAGTAAATGCTTTTAGGAGTATTTTAATTCACATCTTTTTTAATATATTGTATATAATAATGCCACAAGATAAAGCACCAGTTATAATTGGGGTTATAACTGCCCAGGATGGAAAAAAAACGCTCCAGAAATTAAGAGGAGGGTCACTACCAACAGGAATTGGTGAAAATGGTGGAAAAATTTGTACCATTACCATCCAAAAGAATGGTGCTATAATAAGTAATATTCCACATAAAAACCATAGCCATAATACAGTTTTGGTAAACCTATTACCTTTCCTAAACATAAAAGCCGCTGAAATGCTGTTAACGATGAAGATGGATGCACCAACTATTATTAATACAGTACATAGAGTTCCAATATTAAGGATCAACGGGTCAGAAATTAATCCCTTTGCCATGCCATAATCCCATATACCTAATCTATCATACCAACCCCACATCCAAAAAATTAAGTGCCCACTACTCTCAAAATAATAAGCTGCTGGGGTAAAAATTGCTCCGAGTGTTAGAAGTCCGCCAATTAATGGCAATATCCAAATTAAAAGTTTAATTTTGATTTTAGTTTTAATTTTTAACACTCTATATATTTTTAAAAAAACTCTTTTTATTGTTTAGACCCTAAATAATGAAAAAGTACTCTTCATTTATAATTTACTTAAAGTTATCATATTAATTTTATATAAATATGATTTTTTCGAATAGGAAATAGAAAAAGGATGCACTTCCTAAATATAAAAGCATTATAGCAAACGCAGTAATTATCAATATTAAGTAATGTTGAGATTTTGTCTTTTCGAAATAGTAAAAAGTGCTTAGCCCTAGTATTACTTCAGGTATTATTATATAAATTGCTAAATGATCGAGAAACAGAGTGACATTTTGAGGGTACCACGATTGAAGCATCCACATAGTCTGTTCGGCAAAGACAAAAATACTAAAAGAGAGAAGTCCAACGACAATTAAACTTTTAAACGGGGAATACATTTCTTTTACCTTTAAACCAATAAAGCTTAATAAAAACAACGGAATAGCCCATAATCCGGCCATATATCCAGAAACCGTTCCAATTTTAAAAAAACCATCTTCAGGGAAAACTAATATATTTAGCTGAGCAGATAAGAACCAATCTGGAAATATTTGGAATAGACTTATTAAAAACACAAAAATCCATAGTTTTACCCATTCACGATATTTTCGGATCAAACCTATTATTAGAATCAGTAAATTATAACTAAGTACAAGTATAAACAATTTAATCCCTATCGCAATAGAGATGGGTATCATTAAAACAACTACGCATAGAACTGTGAAAATAAGATGAATTATAATAAAATCTCTAGTCGTCTTTGGTGTATTGTCGGTTTTCTCCATATTATTACTAATATTAAAGAACTATTTATACTTTTTAAAATACATTAAACGTACAAAATGACTATAAAAAAAATAAGTGGTATTAATGGTAATTAATGTAAAGAAGTTAAGAGAAGAATTCACAGAACCATTCGACTTAGTTAATACTTCTGATGGAAAAACATTATTTTTAAGAAAATGGGTTCCTACAAGTCCTTCAGATAAGGCCATACTCATTTTGCATGGGATTACAGCGTATAGTGGTCCTTACGAGAAATTAGGTAATGCAATCTCAAAAGTAGGCTTTACAGCTATCGGTTTAGATCTAAGAGGTCATGGGTTATCTGATGGGATAAGAGGTGATTATCCAAGTAAAGAGAGGTTAATAAAAGACCTTGTAGAAACAATATTTTTTCTGAAGAAACAGTTCAAAACATTGTTAATCCTTGGACACAGTTTAGGCGTCCTTACCGCTCTAATAGCAAAAACGAATAGTAAAGAAAAAATTGACGGGTTAATTTTAATGAGTGCTGGTAAAACTGTAAACCCTGGAGTATACAAAAAAAGTTCCATTCTGCAGAAATTAAAAATACTTCTTTGTTCAATTTTTCGACCTAGCAAACCTGTTATACATTATTATCGAGAAGGCATTTTAGGCTTGGATGATCCGTTATTCAATTTTAATTACACATTGCGATTTATGAGGTTAGTAAGTTTTCAAGATTTAGACCTCTCTGAAGAACTACAGTGCCCTGTACTTCTTGGAGTAGGAGAACTCGACGAATTATTTTCCATCGAATCCGCTCAATCATTACTGGATGATATTCCTTGCGAAGATAAAAAATTCTTTATTATGCCTGGTGCTAAGCATGCAGTAGAATTCACTGATGAAACATTCCGAGATATCAAATCTTGGTTAACATCTAAGTTTTTTTAAAAAATTAAAGAAAAAATATAGCGTGATTTAATATGGCAGAAAAGATTAAAATTGTTGGAATTATCGGCAGTGGCTTTACTGGAAAACAGATTGCTGCTCATACAGCTTTGCACGACTTCATAGTAAAAGTTTATGACATAACCCCAACGGTCCTAGAAGACGCTAAAAAATATATAAGTGGAGTTTTAAAACGTAAAAATAAAACGGAAGCAATCCAAAATGTCTCTTATTATTCAGATATAGATGAAGCACTAGAGGATGTTGATCTCGTAGTTGAAGCAGTTCCCGAGAACTTGGAACTAAAGAAAATTATTTTTTCACAAATTGACAATAGTGCACCAGCTCATACAATAATAGGGACAAACAGTTCTTCTTATCCGGTATCAAAAATTGAGTCTGCGGTTAAAAGAAAGGATAAACTTTTAAATTTGCATTTTTATCCACCTATTCCAATGACCCCAATGGTAGATATTATGCGTGGGTCAGAAACAAGCGAAGAAACCTTTGAGATCGGAAAAAAATGGATAGAAGACATTAAATGTGAGCCTCTCGTAGTAAAAAAAGAATGTTTAGGCTTTGTTTTTAATAGAGTATGGCACGCCGTTAAAAAAGAATGCTTAAAAATTTGGGAGGGAGGATACGCAGATAAGGAAACTGTTGATACCGCCTGGAAGATTTTTACTGGAATGAAAAGGGGACCTTTTACATCAATGGACGGGATTGGCTTAGATGTGGTTTACGCGGTAGAAATGTCTTATTACAATGAAAGCGGGGACCCAAATGATAAACCACCTGACGCTCTTAAGCAAATGGTTGAAAATGGAGATCTTGGAATGAAAACAGGAAATGGATTTTATAAATATCGTAGAAGGAAATAATTTTTATTAGCCACCTAAAATTAAGATAAGAGCCCAAATAAGACCAAAACTAATGAGAATCGTAAGATTTACAGCCATAGTCACGAGTTTTTGATCGTGTCCAGTTTCTACTGAGAAGGGGATAACCGCAAGACCCACAGGTAGAATAAGAGATAAACAAATTATTATTCTGAAAAGTGGGCTAAAAATCTTATGAGGTAATAAGAAAAATAAGCTTAATCCCACAACGAGACCCACACTATATCTTAGAAGCAAAACTTTAATGATAGATATCCATTCTGATTTTCCGAATTTAAAGTGAAGAAATACACCTAACAATAACAACGCTAAAGCTGAGTTTGCCCTCGCTATAATATCTATTAGGTCAGAGATAACACTCGGAATTAAAATCCCGGTGAAGTTGATAATTAACGCAATGATATAACTTAATAATGGAGCGGATCTAATTAATCGTTTTAATAAATATTCAAAATTAATCTTTACGACATTATCTTGGTTTTTTGGTGAATATATTGTTCCTAAAATATAGCATAATACGAATATTGTAAAGGCGTTTCCTGCGTCAGCAAGAGTTATATATTGCATACCAGCTTGACCCCATATACCTTCCACTAAAGGAAAAAAGAAATTCGCGACATTGAATCCTACCATTGTCATGATCATAGCTCCTTTTATGTGGGAAGGATGTTTTCGAAAAGTTAGTATACCAATAAATGCCATAATGAAGCCAAATGCTATGCTAATTAGAGGTAATAGCGCTAATGACAAGTCAAACTGGATTGTAGTAGTAAATTTAAGAATTACTGCCGGAAGAGTAATATTAAAGATAATTTTAGCAATTGTATCGCCATCGGATTCTTTTAATATCTTTAATCTTTTAACTAAATACCCTATAGCTACGATTGAAATTGATAACAAAAAAACTACATTTACATCTGCCATACTCTTGTATTTTTTCTTTTGCTTAGTTGATAAATAAAATATTAAAAACAATTAAATAATTATCTACCTTGTTTTCATGTATTAAAATGCATAATTTAAGAGAAAAAAATATGAAACCAAATTTATTAACAGATAAGAAAGTTATAATTACTGCTGCCATTACGGGGGGTATTCATGGTAAATGGGCTAATCCAGCATTACCTTTAACTGCTGAAGAACAAGCACAAAGCGCCTTAGAATGCTATGAAGCAGGAGCATCTATTGTTCATATTCACGTCCGGGGGGATGATGGCCAAAATACCCCAGATTTAACATATTACGGTAAAACTGTAAGAAAAATTGGTGAAAAATGTCCACTAATAAGACAGATAGGAAATGGTATTGGAGCACGAGTTGTTGAACACCATTTTACAACTAAATCTGGTATAAAACGGATGACTACTGAAATAGTTCAGCCAACCCTAGAAGAACGCTTAAACCTTCTTAATATAGAAACTGCTCCAGAGATGCACACTATTAACGCAGGCTCATTCGAATTTCGAACACCTTACGGAGGTGATTTGTTTCAGAATCCCCAAGAATTTAATCGCAAATACATAAAAAGGTGTAATAAAAAAGGATTTGGAATAGAAATCGAAGTATACGATTCAAGTCATATTACCAATGTTTTAGAATTTCTCGAAACGGGATTATTAAAACCACCCTTGCATTTCAGCTTAGTATTAGGAATTAAAGGAGGCGCTGAAGCTAACCCTGCTAATCTGTTACACATGGTTGATCAAATACCAGAGGGTTCAACATGGCAAGTTGTAACTGTAGGTAAATTCAATTTGAGAACCACAGTAATGGCAATGTGTATGGGTGGAAATATTCGAACTGGTTTAGAAGACACAATCTATTATCAAAAAGGTGAACTTGCTCAAGGTAACGCTCAATTAGTAAAGAGGATGGTTAGGATCGCAAACGAAATTGGAAGAGAAGTCGCTACCGTTGATGAAGCCAAAAAGATGTTAGGCATGAAGAACTAGGGAAAACCAAATATTGATATGTCTTCTTCAACATGACTTATTTTTTGGATATTACTTTTTTCTCATACTAACACTTATTAATTGAAGTTAGATCATAATAATTAGCACCATTATAGGTGATTTAATGACAAGAAAAAATATTACATGGTTTGGATTTAAAATAACCCAGAAACAATCTGTATTCATATTTATACTATCGATTATAGGACTTTTCATTACAATATTTTTGTTAATGACGCTAGTATCCTCCTTAATGATGAGCTTCATGTATTACGAACCTTATTATTATCCAGACAATTATATTTTTCAGATGATTATTAGCATGCTTCCTTATATTCTAATATTGACTGTGGCATTTTTCATGTGTCTCTATTCTCTGATTCAATCTAGGAAAATTGCTAAAAACTACTCAGATTTAATTAATCCTGTGTTAGAATCGAGACCAGTTCCTCGATATACTGAAGTAAAACCAACCTCTATAGCTCAATTCTGTCCTAACTGTGGCAAAGTAATGAAAGGTAATGAGAAATTTTGTACTAATTGTGGGCAAGAAATAAGATACTAAAAATATTGAAATTGAAGAATTTAAATACTACTTTATAATATCATTTAAATTCAAATTAAAAAAAAAGAAAAAAAAGGATATTTATTTTAAATCAGGATGTTTTTGTAATTCTTCTCTCATTTTCTCAAGTCTTTCTCCATGTAAATCATAAGATTTAAAGAAAAGAATAGATCCTACAAGTGCTATCGAGGGAAATAGAAAAATTAATGCTTTCAAACCGATATCCCTCAAAGCTGGATCAGTAATGATAGGTGCATATTCACTCCAACCAGTTCCTGAAAAGATAATAGCTATTGTTGTAATACCAAGGATTGTTGAAAACCGGTGGATAAACGCGTTAACACCGTAATAACTGGCTGCTCTCTTCACACCAAATTTTAGGGCATCTTCCTCTATAATGTCAGCATGAATTAAATCGATAAAAAATAATGCTGCTGATAGACCAAATCCAATAGTAAAAAATATAACCATAGCTAATATTCGACTTATTTCATTATTTGATAAGAAAATCAATGGAAATAAGGTAATAATCCATATTCCTAAGCCTCTCATTAATCCTTTTCGAGTTCCTACTTTAGCTCTAATTTTACTTTGTATTGGCATAAAAACTGCAGCAGAAAGCAATGCTATCATCAATGTAACACCAATCATAAGAGATCCCTCAATGTGTCCAAGAATATATATTGCGAATAAAGGAAACACAGTTAATAACAAATTAAAACAGTACCAGATTAGCATGTTTCCGAATGTAAATTTTATGAAAGTTCTATTTGAAAAGGTAGTTTTCAAGGATTTAATAAAGGAGGGTCGTTTTTCAAAAGTTGTAGTATCTTCGTCTTTTTCTTTAACAGAAAAGAACACAAACAAAATTGCCATGATTAAAACAATCACAAACAAAATTAGACCTGCCATAATATACATTGATCTAATACCTGCGACTTCTGCAGGGTATCCTGGATCAAGTTTATCAAGAGTCGGAGCTAAAGGAGCTATTACGAAAGTTGGAACAAGAGAAGCAAGTATAACGGCAATCATTGTAAAACTCTTTAAGAATACATTAATTGCGCCTCTATCTTTTTCGACTGGAAACATCTCAGGAAAAACAGCATTAGTGTTTACTGAAAACATAGTATAAAAGAATTCAAACACAAAAATTATAAAGATAAAGTAAATAAACTCAAAGCCCGCAGGAACTGTATATAATAGCACCATCATTAACGATAACGGAATAAACGAGATAATTAAATAGAATTTCCGTTTTCCTAACTTACCTTTTTGTTTTGTTCTTTCACTCAATGCTCCTAAGATAGGATCGTTAACCATATTCCATACTCCCCATATAATAAAACCAATCCACATTTCAAACATGCTTAGACCTACAACAGCGAAATAAAAAGTAAAAACGTATATGGTAAATGCTTGATATGTCATCTGATCTGGAAAGCTACTCGTAGCAAATAAAGCCTTTTCTTTAAAAGATAATTTTCTTTCACTCATTTTTTTTCCCTAACTTCTATATAAAATTTTATTACATTTGATCACATTATATTTTATTTAAAATTATGCTTAATGATGATCATGACAAGTCTCTAATAGAATATAACATTACTAAATTATCTTTTAGTTCAGTTTTTTAACTTTTGATCCTTAAAGAAATAAAAGCTCTAATATCACAAAACTTTTATTTAATTCAAAAACAAAATTATAAATTAGAAAAATGGTAGATATAAAGCTAGAAGTATTATATTTCGAAAATGGAGGTCCCCAAAATACTGATAAAGCTTTGGAGATCGCGAAAAAATACGCTGAGCATTTTGGTATAAAAGAGATTGTAATCGCAAGTACCACTGGTATGACCGCTCAAAAGGCTAAAGAAATATTTGATCTTAATAAATATAAGCTAATAGTAGTCACTCATTCGTATTATTTTGGAGGAAAAGATAAAAGGCAAGAATTTCCTGAGGATTTAATAGAAAATTTGAGAAAGGAAGGCTTAATTGTATTTTCCGCAACGCACGCATTTGGTTCAGTCGAAAGAAGTCTTCGAATGTCTTTAAAACAGTGGGCACCGGTAGAGATAATGGCCAAATATCTTAGAGAAAATTTTAGTCAAGGTACAAAAGTTTGCATGGAAATTGCTACTATGGTAGCTGATGCGGGATTAATCTCAAACATTGATGATGATATCATTTGTGTGGGTGGAACTGGAAGAGGAGCAGATACGGTATGTCTAATCAAGCCCATGACCTCGAGTTTATTTCATCAGTTAAGAGTTAAAGCAATTCTCGCTAAACCCCTATAAACTTTTTTTTTAATTTAATATTCATAAAAGCCCTTTCCTTATTTTCACGCTTTTCATTTAATAAAAAATTAGAGTTATTTTTATAAACTGCTATCTGTATTTTTACCATATACTTTTATATTAAAAATTGGTATTAATTGATCATGAAAATAATAGAAATAGAGGGTATTGGAAAAAAATACGCCCTAAAATTAGGGAGAGCTGGTCTCGCTAATGTTGAAGACCTCTCGAAGTTGACATGGGAGCAGATCAATGAAGTGGCGAAAAAAGCGCGAATTTCACCAAAACTTGTTGATAAATGGCAGGAACAAGCCGATTTAATGGCTCTAAAAGGTATTGGCGCAGAATTTGCCGAAGCGTTAAACAAAATAGGAATCGACTCTGTAAAAGAATTAGCAAAAAGAAATAGCGCTAAAGTTATGGAGAAAATTAAAGCTCTTGATAAAAGAAGACCGAATATTATAAGAAAACTACCGACAAAAGCTCAAGTTGACGCTTGGATTAAACAGGCAAAGGAACTCTATGAAGTAAAAAAAGTTAAGAAAACAGCAAAAATGGATGTCATCGACATTGAAGGAATAGGTGAAACTTACGCAAAAAAGTTAAATAAAGCAGGCGTCGTAAAGCTTGAAGACTTAATGACTCTCACTAAGGCAAAAATTAAAGAGCTATCGGTAAAAACTAAAATTTCCACTAAAATGATAGATAAATGGCAAGAACACGCCAACCTCATGAAAATCGACGGAATTGGACCTGAGTATTCTGACGCGCTTAACCAGATCGGAATTGACTCTGTCAAAGAATTAGCAAAAAGAGCACCTCAAGGAACTTTAGATAAAATTGTTGAATTTGATAAATCCAGACCAAATGTTATTCGAAAAATTCCAAAATTAGAAGATGTAAAAAGCTGGATAGCACAAGCTAAAAAAATGTAGTGTTCTTCTAATTAAAATTTTATTTTTCTTTTTATTACTGATTATAAGCTTTTGAAGAAGTCTTTTAAACCAGATAATCTTATTTTTCTTTTAATGATAATTACACAATTAAATCCAGAAGTTTTTAAAAAATTATCAACTGAATTTCAGACTTATATTAATGATAATATAACTGGCAGCGTTCTTTGTGCAATATATCATCAAAACAAAATAGTATATTGTAATAAATTTGGATGGAAAGATAAAGAAAATCAGATTCCAATTCAATTTGATGATATTTTCAGAATTTATTCGATGACCAAACCAATTACTTGTTTGGCTGCGTTAATTCTTTACGAACAAGGGAAATTTGATTTGGATGATCCACTTGAAATGTATCTTCCTGAGTTTAAAAATCTAAAAGTTTTGAAATCTATTGATAATAAGACTGGTGAAACTGAATTAGAAGAAATTAAAAAACCTATAACCATCAAACAGCTTTTTACTCATACGTCTGGACTTAGTTATGGAGACTATCCGGATGAAATACCAGTAGACAAGTTATATGGGGAGGAATTTGGCTTTACTGGTGAAAACAGGCTAAAGACAAAACTAGAGATGTTCCCCATAATGCCACCGTTAGATGATTTTAGTAAGCGTTTAGCAACTCTTCCCCTTACTTTCGATCCTGGAGAACATTGGTGGTATGCTTTCAGTCATGAAATTTTGGGTTACTTAATTGAGGTATTATCAGGAAAGAAATTAGATGTTTTTTTTAAAAAATATATTTTTGATAAACTAGGTATGAATGATACTGATTTTTACGTTCCGAAGGAAAATTGGGGGCGACTATCGAAAGTATACACAAAAAATCAAAATAACAAACTAATCGAAGTAGAAGGAGCTATTTATGAAGGATTCAAGCATGAGATACAATACTTATCGGGTGGGGGTGGACTTGTATCTACTTTAGAAAATTACCTGAAATTTTGTCTAATGATGTTGAATGGAGGAAAATATAAAGATAAACAAATCGTATCTCAAGAGACAATTAATTTGATGACATCTAACCAATTACCTAATAACAGTAATTATTTGGATATGCAGTATATTAAATACAAAGATCCTGAAGCAATTGAAAGAATGGAAGGATATGGATTCGGATTAGGCGTATTAGTGAAAATAACAGAAAATATGTCAAAAAGCGGAATTGGAGATTATAGTTGGAGTGGAGCTTTCAATACACTCTTTAATATAGATCCTAAGAATCAAATAATCTCAATAGTCTTAACGCAATATTGTCCAGAAAATAGTGATTGGATTTTTCCAATCGATTGGCTCCGAATAGATAATTTGGCTTACGAAGCATTAGAGAAGGGAAAACTAATTTGAAAAGAACTATTTGATAAAATTACATAAATAAAAAAGGAATAAAAAAAAATTTTATGTTGAAAATCATAAATGAATAATATGAGTAAAATAATAAAATGGGGAATTTTAGGTTGTGGAAAGATAGCAAATAAGTTCGCTGAAGGGTTAGAGGTACTTCCTGATGCGATATTAGAGGCTGTTGCATCTAGAACAGAGGGAAAAGCTGAAAATTTCGGTAAAATATTTGGAGTGAAAAATACATATAATAATTATGAAGAGTTAGTAAAAAATCCCGCTATCGATGTAATTTATATTGCGACTACTCATAATTTCCATTATAAAAATGCTTTACTCTGTCTCAATCACGGAAAACCAGTTCTATGTGAAAAACCTATTACATTGAATGCTAAGCAAGCTGAACAGTTAATTAACACAGCCCGTAACAATAATATATTTTTAATGGAAGCTATGTGGACAAGATTTATACCTTGTATCGTAAAATTAAATGAATTTTTAGACGAGGGCTTATTAGGAGAAATTCAACACGTTACGGCTGACTTTGGAATTAAAAAGGAATTAGACCCTAAAGTACGTTCATTCAATCCTGATTTAGGAGGAGGTGCATTACTTGATCTAGGAATCTATCCTATTTCATTTGCGAGAATGATTTATAAACAACCTCCTTCAAAAATAAAAAGTAGCGCATACATTGGAAAAACAAATGTTGATGAAAAATCTTGTTATTTATTTGAATATGAAAATGGACAAACTGCAATGCTTTCTTCTTCACATAGATTAATTATGCCCCACGATGCCTTCATTTATGGAACTAAAGGATATTTGCGAATTCCTGACTTTTATCATCCATCAAAAATGATTCTGAAATTAGAAGGTAAACAAGAAAAAACGATCAGAGTACCTTTTAAATCAACTGGTTATAATTATGAAGCTATGGAAGTAATGCAATGTTTAAATTCTGGTAAACTTGAAAGTAAAATCATGCCATTAGATGAAACTTTAGAAATAATGAAAACTATGGATACTTTACGTTCTCAGTGGCATTTGAAATATCCCGGAGAACAAATAATAATGTAATTTAATTTCAAAAAACAAATATAAAGATAATAAGAAATAGCATTCAAAAGAAGATTAGAATAAATTAATTAGGAAGGAGAAATTCCATTGAAAGTCGACCATATTGCAATCTGGGTTAGGGATTTGGAAAAGATTAGAATTTTTTATGAAACTTATTTTGGTGCAAAATCAAATGATAGATACTTCAATAGTAAACATAAGTTCTCCTCATATTTCTTAACCTTTGATGGTGCAACTAGATTGGAACTTATGCAAATGCCATCAATTCCAGAGTCTTTAAATAATCCATATAAACAGTTTATAGGTTTTATTCATTTAGCGATTTCTGTAGGATCTAAGGAGAAAGTAATTAATTTGACTAATCGTTTAGCTGATGATGGTTACGAAGTTTTAGACGGTCCGAGGTATACGGGGGACGGCTACTTCGAAAGTACGGTATTAGATCCTGAAAAAAATCGAATCGAAATTACTGAGTGATTGTAAATTGCAAACTTTGTTAAACTTAAGCATTTTAGGGTTTTAAATTGATAGAATTAATTAATAGCAAATATATTTTCTTCAGTATTCTTGTCAAATAAATGAATTTTTTTATCATTAAAAGTCATATATATTTCTTCACCAATTTCTAAATTCTCTATTTTTCTCACCACACAAATTATTGATTTTCCTCCTACATCTAGATGAATTTCAATCTCTCTCCCCATTGGTTCTATAATATCAATTGTTGCTCTAAATGATTTATTAACAGCTTCTTTCGATATTAGAACATCTTCTGGTCGAATACCTAATATTATTTCCTTATATTTCCCTTCATTTAATTTTTGCATATCATTTGGTAATTTGTAATCCGTAAAACCAAGATCTAGATGCAAACTTCCATTTTCTTTTTTTAAACTACCGTCTAACATATTCATTGGAGGGCTTCCAATAAATCCAGCAACAAATAGATTTTTTGGAGAGTTATAAATTACATCTGGTTCACCTACTTGTTCTATTTTTCCGTTGTTTAAAATTGCAATTGTAGTTCCCATTGATAATGCTTCTATCTGATCGTGAGTTACATAAATAAATGTAATTCCTAATTTTTTATGTAATCTCTTTAGTTCTGCTCTAGCAAAAACTCTCAATTTAGCATCAAGATTGGAGAGAGGTTCATCCATCAAAAATACATTAGGCTCCCTAACAATTGCTCTTGCTAAAGCTACTCTTTGTCTTTGACCACCACTAAGTTGTTTTGGCTTCCTTTCTAGAAGTTTTTCTATTCCAAGACTTTTTGCTGTTTCAAACACTCTTTTTTTAATTTCCTCTCTGCTTAGATTTATAATTTGTAATGGGAATGCAATATTTTTAAAAACAGTCATATGAGGGTAGATAGCATAGTCTTGAAAAACCATAGCAATATTTCTCTCTTGAGGTCTTTCAATGTAATTCCTCTCAGCACTAGTAATCAATTGGTCACCAAACCATATTTCACCTTGATCAGGTTTAATTAACCCCGCGATACTAAAGAGAGTTGTTGTTTTTCCGCAACCAGATGGTCCAAGCAAAATAAAAAGTTCACCATCGTCTATATCTAAGTTTATTTTATCCAGAGCATAAATATCTCCATATTTCTTTACTAAATTTCTTATTTTTACATTTGGCATAATATCACCTCTAACCTTTTACTGCTCCTGCCATTAATCCTTGCATTAAATATTTACCTAACAAAACAAAAATAAGTAGAATAGGTAATGAATACAAAAAAGTACCCGCCATTGTATTATTCCAAGCTGTTTCAGTCCCTCCTGCCATATTCGATAGAGCAAATGAAGCTGGTTCGAATCTTGCCCCGGTAAGTATCAGAGCAAAAAGATAATCGTTCCAAATACTAGTAAACTGAAATACTCCCGCAACAACAAAGGGTAAAGGAGATAAAGGTAATATAAGCCTTCTATATATCGCCATTACTCCCGCTCCATCAGTTTTAGCTGCGTCTATTATACTATTTGGTATTGATTCATAATAACTTCTAAAGAGAAGTGTCGTCATAGGAATTCCATAGACTGAATGTACTAATACCATAGCCCACAATGTATCATATATTTCTAAATTTGTTATAGTAATAAAAAGAGGAATTATAATAGACTGATATGGAAGGAAAATTCCCAAAGTAAGAAGAAGAAATACAGTATTAGAACCCTTGAACTTTAATTTAGTCAATACAAAACCACATATAGAACCGAGTAAACAAGAAAATATGGTTGCTAGAGTAGTAAATAAAACCGAATTTATTAAAGGTCCTTGCAATTCTTGCCAAGCATAAATAAAAGGCTCGAATGTTGGAATTGAAGGTGGAGCAAGTGGTGATGTTAACGATAAATCTGCTTGAGTTTTAAAGGCAGACATAATACCAGACCAAAGTGGTATTATAGTTATGATTAAAGCAACTAATAAAATGGCGTAAAGTATTACACGTTTTATTATTTTCTTCATTTTTGATAATCTAAATTCTTTACTTCCATGAATCTTTTCCCATTTTGAATCATCTATTACAGATAAAGCTTCAGATTGATTTACTTCATATGAACTCATTTCTTATTACCTCTTTTTATATGTTATATAAAGGTAAGGAATTACAATTACCATAACTATTAATAATAATGTTGTTGCAATCGCAGAGCTATAAGCAAATTGATTTTTTTTAAAGGCCTCTCTAAATACTGTAATATTCAAAATTGTAGTTGCATAACCTGGACCTCCATCGGTTAATATCCATATAAAATCAAATGCTTTTAAGGAAAATATCATGAGAATAACAAAAGCTGTAAAAGTTGATGTCTTAATTTGTGGGATAATAACACGTGTATATAGTCTAAAACCAGACGCACCATCTATTTGGGCAGCCATAATATGTGTTTGTGGAACTGTTCTTATTGCTGCTAAAAAAATTAACATTACGTAACCAGAAAATTGCCAAACTAAAGCGAATGAAACGCTGAAAAGTGCTATATCTGGATCACTTACCCAAGCCATCTTTAAAGATCCAAGGCCAAATAGATCTAATATAGAATTAATAACACCATCTTCAACAAACATCCATTGCCATAGATAAGCAGTAACAACAAACGAAAGCGCATAAGGTAATAAATATATTGTCCTAAAAACGCTCTCTTTCCTGATTTTTTGATCTAAAAGTATTGCTAAGAAGAGTCCAATAACAATACTAGACGGTATAAATACAAGCATAAAGACAAGATTGTTTGTTAAAGAAGTCCAAAATATTGGATCATCAAACATTCTGAGATAATTTTCAAAACCTACAAAATTTTCTGGTTGTGTTAATCCCTCCCAATCTGTCATTGAGACTATAAAATTCCAGGCTATAAAATAATATACAAAATATGCTACAAGTATACAACAAGTAACGAAAATTAATCGAATTATTAACTTATCTCTAGCAAATATGCTAGTTATTATATTTTTTGAAAATTTATGCTTTTTTTCAATTTTAAAATCTTCAATATTATCTATCTCTTCACTTACTTGTTCCATTTTAACACCTTACTATTTTTTGAGCAAATTTAATCTTATAAAATAATATAAAAAAAAAAGTTTTAGAATTTATTTATAAACTCCATGTTTTTATAAAATCACTGGCATATGTAGCCGCTAGGGCTGCTATAGCTAAAGCTGTTGTAGAGGCAGCTGTACCTGAGGTTAATGCTCCGATTAAAGGAGACAAATCAGTGTTAAATGCTTCTGGAGCACCACTACCATGAACTACGCTTGGAAACATGTAGGTAACCGCAGAAAAGTCTGCTAAAGCAGATTGTTGATAAGCCCCATATTTTCCAGTATCTGCATCAGTTCGAGCAGATATTGATCCTTTTAGAGGATTAAAGGCATCTTGTCCATCTTTTGAAGCAACCACTCCTAACCAATTATCTACAGCAGTTGGATGAAGAATATTTTTTGGTTTTTCAAAACAATCTACTACAAGACCATACATATTACCTGTTCCTGGAACTCCAATAGTTCCATAGTCTACACCATGAACCCATCCTGCTTGGTAAAATTCTCCGTTTGCCCAATCCCCCATAATCGAAAATGCAGCGTCTCCTGAGATTAAATCAGCTATAGCACCATCCCATGATAAACCAGCCCAATCCGTATTAATATAATCCGTAAGATTATCATAGATTTCGCAGGCAGTAAGTAGATCAGCGTAATGGGTTGCTGAACCACTATCAATCTCTCCATTTATCCAAGCTTCATAGGTATCAATACCTACACTAGCAAGAACTTGTTCAAAAGCATGTGCAGTAGTCCATTGTTCTCCCATTGCGACTGGTTTTGTAATACCACTGGTTCCATTAGCTATTAAAGTATCACAAGCAGCCCAAAAAGCTGGCCAAGATGTAAGACTTGCGGGATTTATTCCATTATATTGAAGTACCTTAGCATTATACCACAATACATTACTTCGATGAATGTTAACAGGGACAGCGTAGTAATGACCATCAGGGCCTTTACTTATATCTTCTACAACATCAGGAACTGCAGCTTTTAACGCTGTTGTCCAGATATGATCTATATTATCTAATAAATTAGCGTCGTAAAATATTGTCCACTCATAACCGTTATGAATTTGGAATGTATCTGGAGGTTGTCCTGCAAGCATCAAGGTTTTAATCTTTACTCTCATTTCAAAACCGCCTCCACCGGCAATTTGGACTTCTTGGACTGTTGTATCTGGATATAGTGTTTCAAATTCATCTATAAGCGCTGTTATTGCTGCTGCTTCCCCTCCTGATGTCCACCAATGGTATATTTCGAGTGCGTCCACTTCTGCTTCTGTTCCTGGAGGAGGGGCTACAAGAACGTAAGTTACTCCTACAGCTATTCCGGCTGTAGCTAATACTGCAACTAATACAATGATTATAGTCTGTTTTTTTGGTTCCATTTTATATCATATTTTTTTTTTTTTTTTATCTATAAAAATTGATCCTAATTTTTTGTTAGATATGAACGAATGTTTTCTTAAGTTTTTAACATTTTCGTCCAACTATAAAATTTTATTATATATTAATAATAAGTGAATTTAAAAATCTAAGGGTTAAAGCTACACTTACAAAACCATTCTAAACAAAAAAGGAATAAAAAAATAAATTATATAATATCTAACTTCTTTCCTACTTTTTCTATAGCTGCTAAGGCGAAATTTAAGTCATCTTT
>JABXKD010000037.1:6245-34292 GCA_013375475.1 Promethearchaeota archaeon | reverse complement strand
GCCTCATATGATTTTTGCGGGCCCTGCTGGTACTGGCAAAACAAGTACAGCCTTAATTATTGCAAAAAACGCGATTAAAAAGCAGAATTATTATGCTAATGTTTTAGAGTTAAACGCTTCGGACACAGTAAGGATGGATTTTGTTAGAAGTGTTATTAAAAGTTTTGTTAACCAAAATTTAATGCTTGGTGACACTACATTAAAGTTTGTTATTTTAGATGAAGCAGACAATATACCCACTCAGGTCCAACAGGCGTTAAGAAGAATCATTGAAAAAACATCTAGTAATGTGAAATTTATTCTATTATGTAATTATATCAATAAAATAATCGATCCAATTGTTTCTAGATGTGCTGTATTTAGGTTTACGAAACTATCTAAGGAAAAGATAATAGAGCGATTAAAGTTTATAGTAAATAAAGAAAAATTACAAATTCCTCAACCTCGCGAAAATAAATTATATAATACTCTATATTTTATCTCAGGTGGAGATTTACGAAAAGCTATTAATACTTTACAAATGTCAGTTTCACTTGAATTGATAGGTAAATTAGATTCTAACGAGATTTTAAAGATTTCAGGGTTTTTGGACGAAGAATCATTAGAAAAGTTAATGACTGCAATCAAAGCTAAAGATATAGGTGAAGTGAAAAGTTTATTTGACACATTTGAGAATTTAGATTCCCGAAATTTTATTAGACAAATTTTAGAACGAACTAATGATCTCAATATTCAACCAAATGATTTTAATAGTCTTATAGCATTCATGGGAGATGTAGATTATAGAATTAGTCAGGGAGCAGATGAGAAAATACAATTAATCGCTTTGATTGGCCAGGTGATTAGGTATATTAGTTCGTAAAATAGATATATATACATAAGGAGGACACGTGTTTGCTTACAGAAATTCCGATATGGCGCATAAAATATTTACCTAATTCCCTAAATGAAGTATGTGGGAGGGATTCAATCAAAAGTAGGTTAAAGGAAGCGATTAATCAGAGAAATTTCCCGCATTTATTATTTGTTGGAGAGGAGGGGATTGGGAAAACAACCATTGCAAATCTTTTTTCAAAGGAATTTTTAGGAAGTTATTATGATGCTAATTCAAAATTAGTTTATTCAAATGTTCCATTAACTGACGAGGAAATGAAACAAGCCCGTTCTGAAGCATATGTTTCAACAAGCAAATTAGGGAGTTTGGCGGGAAAAAAAATAACAACCCCCGCTTTTATTCGAATTAAGATTAAACCGTTTATACAGTTAAAAGTCCTAGGAGATGCTCCATTCAAAATTCTCATAGTAAAAAATTTTGAATCTTTAGGTTCAAATCAACAAGCTTTTCGGAGATTGATGGAAATCTATGGTACAAATTGTAGAATGATATTAGTAACGACTAAAATTTCAAGGATTATAGATCCAATATTGAGTAGATGTCAAATTCTTCTAATTCCACCCGTTGATTTTGACTCGTTTCAAGGATTAATACAAACTATCGTTCAAAATGAATCCCTTAAAATCGAAAAGGATGCAATCGAGTTTCTGTATAAAACTTCAGATGGTAAGATCTCACATGCGATAGATTTACTTCAAATTTGCGCTGTTAGTGGGGACACGATCGATTCAGAGATGATATACGAGAATTCAATTAATCCTCGAAACGATTTGGTTAGAGGATTATTATTAATGTGTTTTAAGGGCAATTTCCTTAAATCGAGAGAGTTATCAAGGAAAATTCAAACAAGCTATAAATACAATTCTCAAGAAATGTTTCAAATTATGCTTACTGAATTAGAAAAAATTCCAATTAGCAAATATGCTAGAACTAAGATATTAAATTTGATAGCAGAAGCGGATTTTCGAGCAATTGATGGAAGAGATACCGATATCCAGATTTCGAATTTGCTAGCTAAATTATGTAGTTTTTCAGAATTTTTATAGGTGTTTTATTTGACAATAGATTCTAATGATAAAGCTCCATGGGTAGAGAAATATCGCCCTAAATCAATTAAAGAGATGGCATTACCAATTGCCAAAGTTGGAAGGCAAAAAGTTAACATTGCCGAAGAATTAAGACAATTTATATTAAATTTCTTTAAAGAAAAAAGCAAGATAAACGAAGCAAACAAAAATATTAGAGCGTATAATAGAACTCATCTGGAAAAAGAACAAAAAGAAGAATTAAAATTAGCTCCTGAGAAAGCAGCAGTATTACTTGAAGGTCCTCCAGGAGTGGGAAAAACTACGATTGCGTATGCACTAGCTAATGATCTTAATATGGAGATAATAGAAACTAATGCTTCTGATACGCGTACAAAAGCAGCTTTAGAAACCAAACTGAGGGAAACAACAAAATCACGAGGAATAATGGATTTTGTGGTTGAAAGTAAAAAGAAGTTGATATTAATCGATGAAATTGATGGGATTTATGGCGTTACGGATAGAGGTGCTGTTCCAACCATTATTAAGCTTATTGAAAATACGCAATTTCCTATTATTATGTGCTCTAATGAATATAAACAGAATCTCCAATCGCTTTACAACAAAATCAGAAAATTTGAAGTAGACTCTTTATCTAATGACGAAATGCTGAGAATAGCAAGAAAAATAGTAGCTAAAGAAAAGATATCTAATTTGAGTGTTAATGATTTGAATTTAATTATCAATAAAAATAGTGGAGATCTGCGTGGAGTTATTAACGATTTACAGGGTATAAGCCAAGGTTCCTCAGAGAAAGATAGTCGAGAACTAATTTCAAAATTAAATAGAGATAATACGGAAGAGATATTTGTTCTAATTAGAGATTTATTTCAAAAAGCTAACTCATTAAAGGAAGCGCGAGAAATAACTAATAAATCTAATGTAGATTATAATTTCTTGTATAAATGGATTAACGAGAACCTTACTTCGTTTATTCGAAGTAATAGTGAAATCACTGAGGCTTATGAAAACCTCTCCTCAGCTGACGAGATTTTCGGTAGAATTCGTAAAAACCAATATTGGTCCTTACTACCATATTTCTACGATCTCTTTGCCGGCGGCGTTGTTTTATCAAGGAAAAATAGATCCCCAGATGAAGGGTATCGTAGGGTTGTGTTTCCGAGATATACATCTTCGGGATTTTTTTCACTCTCTGCGAATGAAAAATCAATAGTAGAGAAAATTCAAAAGAAGTATAATATCTCTGACATCGAAGTTGTTCAAGATTTTATCCCATTTTTAAGATTATTATGCAATTCTTCCAGAAAACATTTAGGAAATGTAAGTAATTGGTTCGAATTAGACGCTAAAGAAAAAAAAATTTTGAAATAAAAAGTGAACTAATTTAAAAAACTCATGCAAATCAATTATAATAATACTTGATTTACCCCTTTTTGAGTAGATAAATACTTAAATTAGATGGAGTTACTAAGGCAAAATCTTGATGTAACTTTTATAACCAAATATATCCTTCAAAAATAATCATCAATTCGAATAGAACTAAACAATTATAATCTGATTTCAAACAAAGTGCCTAAAAATAGAAGAATAATTATTTGGTTAATATTAAATAAATAAGTAAATTCCAATCCGTAACTATAATTAAAATTGGAATTTAAACAAAAAATGACAGATTTATCACAAGAGCAATTCGCAGAAGAAAGAGAAACTGCTATGTCAAAATCTTCTCGAATTGTGTTACAGATATCTGGAGCGGCCCTTTTTGGCGCCCTTTCTTTAGTCGTTTCTGCATTTACAACAAATATCCTCCCAAGGATTCCTGGATGGGGGATCGCATTTATAGATCCCGTATCAATAATATGGATAATATGTTTTCTCGTATTTGGAGCTAAGTCGGGAATGCTATGCTGTGTTATTGGGACATTAGGTTTAATGCCATTTGACCAATCTTTACTAATAATAGGCCCTTTAATGAAATTTTCGGCGACATTTGCTCTTATAATAGTGCCTATATTATTTTTAAAATTATTTAGATATAAGGAAGGAGTTAAAAGCAGCCAAAAAATTAAAAAACCTAGAAATTATATTGTTTACGGTTTACTTGGAATACTTTTAAGAATTGGAGTCATGATGATAGCTAACTATTTACTATTTGTAACAATATTGGCATATGCTTTTCCATTCGTGAGCTTGGATTTTTTGGGACTACCAGACGTAACAGGCTGGACTGCAATTATTATCGTAGTGATTTTTATTAATGCTGAAACGAGTTTGTGGGATTTAATAATACCTTACGTGATAGTATTTGGGGCAAAAATTGACCAAAAATTCTCAATTTGGTAATTTACTTTTTTATTTCTTTCCTCATTATTAATTTTTTTCTCCAAATCTTATAATCAGATTTAAGTTTAATTTCATATTATCTTTCTAACAAGGTGATAATGATAATTCAAACGGAATTTGAGAATATATTGTTCAAAATTGAAAAGGGCATCGGAAAAATTACTTTAAATCGTCCAAAACAATTAAACGCTCTAAATTATCCACTATTATTGGAAATTATTACTGTTTTAGAATCAAATTCTAAAAACAAACTAATTCGCGCTTTTGTTATTGAGGGTAATAGTCATTCGTTTAGTGCAGGCGATGATTTAAAGAGTATGGGTCCCAACGGGGTACAGTTTAAGCCACTTGATGATGGGTCTAAACTTCCACATCATAAAGTTATTCGATTGATAAGAGAAATTCAAAAACCATTTATTGCTTTATTACAAGGCTACTGTTTAGGAGCAGGATTTGAACTTGCTCTCGCTTGCGATTTTCGCATTGCAGCTGATAATCTTAAAATGGGAGATCAACGCGTTAATCGAGCTCATTGTGTGATGAGTGGAGCAAGTTGGCTTCTTCCTAGAATGGTAGGGTTTGCGCGGGCAACAGATATGATTTTGACAGGGCGTCTTCTTGATGCTAAAGAAGCACTTTCTATCGGTTTGGTGAATAAAGTTTACGCTTTATCGGAATTTAATAATGAATCTGAAGAGTTTATTCGATCTATTGTGAAGCTACCCACAAAATGTTTAGGTTATAATAAGAATATGTTAAATTTTTCTCAAAATAACGAGTTATTTCCTTCTCTTAAGCACGAATTTAAATTATATTGCAAAAATATTAGAACTTATGATTTTGGGGAAGGAATGAAGTCTTTTAAACAAAAAAGAGAACCGGTATTTAAAGGAAAATGATTAAATAAATTTTAATATTAAGATTATTATCATATTTAATTATTCCTAGGATATACGAGATTATTATGCTTTTAGAAGAAATAAAAAAATTTTTACTAGAGGATTCAGTAAATAGGTTTTTAAAGTACGTTCAAGTGTGGACCACCTCTGATGATCTTTCCCAATCAGCACCATCAACAAAAAATCAACTTGAATTAGGAAAGATCTTAACCACTGAACTAAAGGAATTAGATCTAGATAATGTGATACACGATGATTACGGTTATGTCTACGCAGATTTACCTGCAAGTAACGGATTAGAAGAGGTTAGAAGAATTGGTTTAATAGCTCACATTGATACTTCTCAGGCAGTAAGCGGTAAGGATGTCAAGCCCGTTATTCACAAAAATTACGACGGCGGAACCATAGAATTTGCAAACAAAGATATTAAACTCACGGTTGAAGATTCTCCAATATTAAAGGATTACATAGGATTAGACATAATTACTTCAGAAGGAGATACTTTACTTGGAGCTGATGATAAGGCAGGTATAGCAGAAATTATGGCGGCTTGTTCTGCTTGGCGTAATTTTCCAGAACTGAAACATGGACCTATTACTATATGCTTTACTCCCGATGAAGAAGTAGGAAAGGGAACTCTTAATATTAACAAAAAAAGGTTACCCGAAATTTGTTATACCATGGACGGTTCAGAAATGGGTGAATTAGAGTTCGAATGTTTTGATGCGTGGAAGGCAACAATTACCTTCACAGGACTTAGCGTGCATCCAGGTTACGCGAAAAATCTTTTAATTAACGCCGCCCATATTGCAAGTCGTTTCCTTAGCGAAATTCCAGAACAGGAGTCCCCAGAGAATACTGAAGATCGAGAAGGTTTTTATTACGTAACAGGATTTAAAGGAGAAGTTGAAGAAGCTAAAGCAGGTTTAATAATCAGAGACTATGTAGAAGAAAACAATGAAGAAAGGATGAATTTCCTTAATAAATTAAAAGAGCTTTACGAGATAAGATACCCAGGCTTAAGAATAAATCTTCAATTCGAACACCAATATAGTAACATGCTTCGCTTTATTGAAAAAGACAAATTTGTAGTAGATCTGGCAGAAAAAGCTATAGAAATGGCGGGATTGGAAGTTAAGTTTCATTCTATTAGAGGAGGAACCGATGGTTCAAGATTAAGCGAAATGGGGATACCCACACCCAATATATTTTCTGGGGGATCATTATTCCATTCTAGAAAAGAACATATTCCCACTTTAGCACTACAGAAAGCCTCAGAAGTTCTATTACATTTAGCAAAGTTATGGATTACCGCTTAAGTTTGGAAAATAACACGCTTCACTTAATTATTTCAATTCCTTTTCACTATTTTAGAAAAATCTGTAATCGCAAAGATAACAATACATACAGTTAATAGAATTGAAATATAGATAAATGCCCAAGTAAATGAAAATGCGTCATATAAATAACCGAAAACTAAAGCCTCAGCCATACTAATGAATCCAACTGAAAAATAATAATACCCATAAGCTCGCCCTCTTTTTTCTTTACCTGCCAAGTCAGCAATATATGCTCTAGAAATAGGATCTACCGAGGCCAAGTAAAAACCATGCATAATATAAATAATTATTATTAGAAGCACTGAAAATAGGGAAACCTCTATGGGAAAAGCAAGAATTACACAAGAGATCAATAAAATAGATAATCCAATAATAATTATCGGTTTTCTTCCAAATCTATCCGATAAGGAACCATTAATTGGGGAAAAGATGGTATAAACTACATTCAAAACTAGATAAAAGACAGGTATAAGGAAGATTAAGCCAGGAGGGATATAGTCGGAAGCTCTCAGTATTAAAAACACTACATCTAAACTAGCAAATTCAATAACTCCAAGTATGACTATTAACTTTATAAAGTTTCTATCAATTTTCTTTATCTTATTTGTTTGATTTTTCTTTCCTAATTTTTTATCTAATTCTTCTGGAGACACATCTTTAACAGGCAATAAAAAGGCAATCGCTATAAGTCCCGGGATTATAGAGAATAAGATTATTTGTGAATAATCAAAATTTAAAAACAATAGAAGAAAAGCAAGTAATGATCCAAAAACGGCCCCTAACGTATCCATAGCGCGATGTAATCCAAACGCTTTACCCTTTTTTTCAGCATAATATGAAATAAGGGCATCTCTTGAGGATGTTCTTAATCCCTTCCCTATCCTATCTGTAGTTTTTAATCCTAATACCATCCCCCATGATGGACTTAGTCCAATTAAAGGTTTTGAGAGGTTTGAGAGAGTATAGCCTGCTACGATGAACGGTTTTCTTTTGTTAATTTTATCGCTCATCCAACCTGTTATTCCTTTTAAAATATTTGCAATGGCATTTGTTACTCCTGAAATTAGACCTAAAACCAGTGTACTACCTCCGATTTCAAGAATAAACAGAGGTAATATGCTTTGGATACTCTCACTTGAAATATCCGTAAAAAGAGAGACAAGTCCCATTAAAAATACAGGGATAGAGACTCCTAAGATAAATCGCCGACTTTTGACAGATTTAGAATTTGGTTGGTTATCTAACGTTATAATGAATCACAATTTGATAATATTTCAATTATGAATATAATGTATTTTCTAATAATTACTAATGCTTAATTAAGAATTTGAAATTGGAATTGAGTTTATATTGAAAAAATAGAGATTATTTTATGATAACTAAATAGATACGAACAAATGAAGTGCCGAACCTATACCAATGGCGTTAGAGACTACGGCAGCAAAGAAAAGTTGGATGATTATATAGGAACTTAAAATAACAGTACTAAATCTTTGAGTGTTTTCAAAAATTAAGGTATTCTGGATTATCGCATATAATAGAATAAGATACATAAATATTACAGACGGAAAGAAAGCCCATGTCCAAGTTAATGTCATTAAATTGATATGTATATATACCGCGATTATAATTATCCAAAAGGATTTTATTCGTTCTCGTTTTATAAAATTTAATTGAGGGTATATGACTTTTCTGTATAAAAGCTCTAAGGAGAAATACACAGGGAATACTACAGCTGCGGCTAACAAAGTACCGAAGAAATTAGAAGGCCACATGAAAGCGAAAGGATAAAAAAAACTAAAAATCAAATATATAGCTATGAAATAACCATTACAAATTAAAGCATACACTAGATATTTCGATTGCAATTCAGATTTAATCAAATCCCATATATGTTTTAAATCAAATTTGACTTTTTCATCCTTTAATTTACGCAGATAAATGACAATTTTGACTGTAAAATAAACTATGGTAATATTGAGAGAAGCATAAAAGATACCTAATAGACCTAGGGTTCTTTCAAATATCTCCCAATTGAGTAAGAAAAGTGTAGTATAAACTATAATTTGCAAAATTTTTCTTATCCTTGTTGCGCGATCCTTAATTTTTGAAAGTTTTCCCGTTATTATCGGTATGGGTTTCTCTAAACTCTCCTTCTTGTATGGGAAAAATTTAGACGTGTAGATCGTCAGCGATAAAACGATTAATATTAGTAGTATCAATGTTATAAAAATTATAGCATAGTTTACTAAGAATGTTATGTTGATTGGTCCGTTTATGGTTTCAGAGTTGAAAAAATAATTCTCGAACCATTTTATTGATTCAATTATAACGGTATTTGAAAATAATTGGTGACCTCCTCCAATTAAAGGTTCTGTTATTGGAATTACATCGCATCCGGTTAAATTTTGGGCTACTAATGCTTGATCTTCAAAAGCTATTACTTCATCATCTACATGCATGATAATCAAAAGATTATTTGTATTTGTTGAATTTAGTAGATTAGCAGGAATGTACTCATCGAAAACAGGAGGAATAACTGGAATTACATTAGGATCAAAATTCACCAAGGGAGCCCACGCAACAGTAACATTGAACCGAGGATCTAAAGCTTGATTCATAAGCGAAACAAAACCTCCTAAAGAATGCCCTATTAATCCAATCTGAGAAGTATTTACATCTGAATAGAATGGCAAACTTTCGAGTTTATCAAGAAGTCTTGAACAATCTTGAGCTAATGCAGGCATGTTTAAGACAGGATCAATATTTATGATATTCCCTCCGCTTTCACCATGTCCCTGGTAATCTAAAGCTGCTACATAAAAACCTCTTTTTGAGAGTTCGATAGGAATCCTAAGATCAAAATCTCTCTGACTCCCTATACCGTGACAATAAATAACTAGAGGTCTCTGATCTTGAAATCCTAAATTTTTTGTTGGATAAAATAAATTTGCATAAAGTGTTGCACCAGCAGATTGAAATTCAACCCTTTCATAACGATTATAACTAATGGACCTATCGTAAACTAAATAAGAAAGGGAGAGCACCAATAAAACGATTAAAATTATTATCCTCTTAAAGAACTTGCGATCTTCCTTATCAAAAACACTCATGAATTATTATTTTTTAATAGTTTTTTCGTTAAATATTTAACAATTTTCAATCAAATACAGAGTTCAATATTTTATACTTAGTTTAACTTATATATTTAAATTAAACTTATAATTATTAATAAAAAAGATTTATGTGAAACCTAATGTCAGAAAAAAAAAATGCTTCAGAAATCATAGAAAACTCGTTGCGATCTGTTGAGGATAATTTTAAACAATTTATAGAGGTTTTAGAGACTGCAAAAACAGAATTAATCACGCTGGAAAAGGATAAAGAACAGCTAAGTCGAGATAAAAAAACGCTCGAAGAGGAAAAAGTTCAATTAGAGCAAGAAAAAGCAAAATTGGAGAAAGACAAGCAGATATTGGAACATGAAACACAAAAACTTGAATTAGAAAAACAAGAAAGAGACAAGAAAATTGGAACTATGACGGAGGAGCAAAAACGTCTATTAAAAGAATACGAAAATGTAAAGATCGAACTAGCGAAATTTGCTAAATTAGCTGAAGAAGCGGAGTCTCAAGATTTGGATTTTGAAAGGATAACAGCGCTACTATCTATTTTTCGAGTTCTTGTGGAAAAGATTTGGCAGGGTCAAGCACACTATCGAATTTTAATGACGCTCCATGGAGAAAAGGAAACCATGACTCGCGATGAGTTAAAAAATACTACGGGAATTGGAGGCGCTTACATTTTAAGAGCGGTACAGGAGTTAGCTAACGTAGAACTAGTAGACCATGACATTGATACTAGTCAAGTTACCCTAAGACAGAGATTATATTCAAAGAAAGCCTTAGACGAAAAATAATCTATTTTACAATTACCATCTCGTGTAAAGTATCTCCTTTTTCTTTATAGGTAACACCGTCATGGAGAAAATCTATTAAGTACTCAGATTTCAATCTAAAATATCCAGGTTTAATTCTCAAAACATTTTTCCCACTAATTGTTCAATTCAATATTCTACTATATATAGATATTTTGATTAAGAGAATGTATGTCAAATATCGGACTACTAAATATTAAATTATCACTAAAATAGAACAATAAATATAGCTATAACGGTTTTAATAATTAATTAAAATGAAATATACTTTAGAATGGTATTAAGAAATATGAACGACAAAGAAGAGATGTTAAAATCAATAGATGAACTTAAAAAGGATTTAAGTTTAAAAAATAATGAAATTGCTCGATATCTTGATAAAATCGACGCTCTTGAGCAGGAAATTGCGAGGTTACAGAAACTCGTCCCTGATGAACCTTCGAAAATAAAATTTAAAAAGGAAAAACCAGAAGATGTATTTGATCCTGATGGTGCAAGCGCTATAATTATTAAAGATCTCGTAAAACAGTTCGATGATGTTACTGCCGTAAACAGGTTAAATCTAGAAATAAAAAAAGGTGAACTTTTTGGTCTTTTAGGCCCAAACGGTGCGGGTAAAACAACAACAATTAATATGCTTGTAGGTTTGTTAAATCCGACAGAAGGAACTGCAGTTGTAGGAGGATACGATGTAAAAAGAGATTTAAACAAAATAAAAGAAATGATCGGAGTGTGCCCTCAAGAAGCATCAGTCTATAAATTTCTAAAAGGGCGAGAGAATGTTGAACTCTTTGGAAATTTATTCGAAATGGATAAAAAACTTCTGAAAGAACGAGCGGATAAGTTCTTTGAAGCTTCGGGATTAAAAGAGGCAAGCAATAGGAAAGCAAAAGGATATAGTGGCGGTATGATTCGACAGTTAAATTTAATTATTGCGTTAATTAATGATCCTAAAATCGTCTTTCTGGACGAACCAACGGTCGGAATGGATCCTCGGGCTAGACGGAAGACATGGAATTTTATCGGTGATCTTAAGCAAAATGATAAGACAATAATTTTAACAACTCATTATATTGAGGAAGCGGAGGCACTATGTGACAGAGTAGGGATCATTGATTATGGAGAACTTATTGCACTTGGGTCTCCTAAAGAACTAATGAAAAAACACGATGCTACAAATTTAGAGGAAGTCTTTATGAAAATAACAGGAAGAAGAATTCTGGAGGGAGTCTAAAAAAATGATGCAAAGAGTTTTAGCACTAGTAAAAATGGAACTATTGAAATTGATTAGAGAACCAGCTATTCTATTTTTAAATTTGCTTTTTCCAGCTATACTCACATTAGTATTTGGATTAGCATTTGGTGGAATAGGTGGTGGAGATTCAGCAATGTTTGATATGATGGCCCCAGGATTATTTGCTTACGCGTGTATTTTCTTAGTAATGACCGTGGCTATGTCTTTTACTGAAGATCGAGAAAGTGGGTTATTGAAGAGGATAAATGTGACACCTACAACTTCAAGCCAATTTATAGGGAGTCATATCATCACAAACATGGTTATCGCAGTTATCCAACTTGTCATAGTCTTTCTATTTTCTCTATTAATGGGCTTTCGACCAAATGTAGATGTTTTTGGAGTCGTAATGGCATTTATTTTTATGCTATTGTTATCACTATGCTCTGTAGGACTAGGCCTAATTACAGCTTCGATATCAAAATCGTCAGGTGCTGCTGTGGGACTTTCATTTATATTTATTCTCCCCCAAATGTTTTTTGGTACTTTCATCCAACCAACTGAAGTTACACAAGGCATAGCGGCCTTTCTCCCTAGTTATTATGTCACCAAGGCAATAACAACAATATTCAATGGTGTGTCTCCCTTTGCAGTAGAAATTTTGATGTATCTTGGTATTATTGCTTTAATGAGTATATTAATAGTGATACTAGGCATTTTCTTGTTTAAAAAATTCGGTAAAAAATAGTTAAATTAATTACTTTTTTTTTTTAATCGCTAGCTTAGTAAATTTAAATAGTGCTAAATGAGTTTATTATTATAGGAATGATATCTTTTGATTACATGGTATGTTTAAAATGAAATGTTCATACTGTAACACAGAAGCTACGAATCAAAATCAAGTTATCTGTGAATATTGTGGGAGTGAATTAAGTAAAAAGGAACCATCAAAGAATGTTACACCAACTTCAAAAATTTATCAATTTCTTGAGGACACTGGATTAAGAGATTTGTACCAAAAGATAAAGAAAAGTTTAAAAGAATAATAATTTGTAAGTATTAGCTTCTAATCGAATCTTACTTATAATAATATCTTATTTATTTTGATATCTTGAATGATCAGCTTTTGTGATTGCTCTGAAACTGTCTTTTGCTCCACAACTTTCGCAATAGTCTCTTTCCATATTGGAAAAATTATCACAATTTGTACAGATTAGGGGAAATGTCTTTTTAAATAATTTCCATTTGATATCTTTCATAACTTCTTCATTCCATGTTATTTTTCTTTTTTATTAATTAAAATAAAAAATCCATTTTTATACTACAATTAACAGTCGATACCTTATATTATTTATTTATGTTAATGTTCAAATATTTAAGACTAATTTCGGGATATTATACTCTTACAAAATATCAGAAATGCTTTTTCCGTTCTCAAATATTTCGTTTGCTTTCTCCATGAATTCGGGAATTTCAATCTGTTGGGGACATTTATCAAGACATTCTCCGCATTGGATGCATAAAGTAGCAGCACCCTCTATTTCTTCGCCATTAGCTCTCTTTAACTCGATATCTTTTTGAGTTTTAGCCATATTATTATAAAAATACGCAATTCTTTGTCTACCGGATTCCCCCCAATAAGCCACATCATTTAATAATCTAAGAACAAAACGGATTGAAACATCATTAGGACAAGGTAAGCAATATCCACAACTCGTGCAAGGAACTATAAGAAATTTGTCGTAAGCTTTACGCAGTTCAGAAATTGTATTTAATTCGTCATCATTCAAAGTATTTGCACCTGAAAGATTTGCGGAAGCAATATTTTCTATAACATGTTGCATTGTACTCATCCCACTTAAGACAACGGAAACTTCTGCATGATTCCAAACGAATTGGAGTGCGAAATCTGCCATACTCCTCTTAGCTTTTGAATTTTCAAGAATTTTCTTAATTTCAGGTTTAGATTCTAATTTTCTTTCTGGAATCGCTAATTTACCTCCCCGAATTGGCTCCATAACAATAACTGCTATGTTTTTACTCCCTGCATATTCTAAACCCTTAGTACCGGCCTGATAGTCAATATCGAGATAATTATATTGAATCTGACAACAATCCCAATCATAAAAATCAATGATTTCTTTAAAAACCTCAAAATTATCGTGAAACGAGAAACCGATGTGCTTTATTAATCCTTTTTCTTTAGCCTGTTCCATTTTTTCAACTAAATTTAAAGATTTTATTTTTTCTAACCTATCCTTCGTTAACCCGTGGAATAAGTATATGTCTGGCTTAGTTTGTAATCTCTCGATTTGTTGGTTTAGAAAATCATCAAAATCCTCAGCGTTTTTAACCATCCACATAGGTAATTTCGTGGTTAGATGAACTTTTTCGCGATATCCGTCCTTTAACGCTTTTCCAACTACTACTTCGCTTTCTCCTCCATGATATGGATATGCAGTGTCGATATAATTAACTCCGCTATCTATAGCATGGCGTATCATTTTAATTGCTTCGTCCTCTTCAACCATATTTTTCATTTCTCCTGTTTTCTCATCTTTTACCCATTTTGTTGGTAACCTCATAGCCCCAAAGCCTAAAGCAGAAACATCCCAGTCAAGAGAACCCATTTTTCTATATTTCATACTATTCACATTATCTATTTTAAGATAGGTGATTTATTGAAAAATAATAAATTTATGCCTTTTGAAGTTAAACCTTCAGAAGTAGAATAAAAACTAAAAAAAAAGATGAAATTTTATTTAATTTTAATCCCTAAAGCCATAGTACAAGTTAATAAGAAGTAAAAGGGCTCTACGTAATGATACATTAAAAATCAATACAAAATCAGTATCAGTAGTGAATAATAATAAAGAAGTTGTTATCACTACAAATACAAATACGGAAAATATACTCTTAAACACATTATTAACTCCGCCACGTTTACTTTTATTTAATTTCTCTAGAATTATGTATTTCGAAAGTTCAATATAATTGGGAATTGCTTCAATTTGCTCTTTCAACTTTTTCTTATGCCAAAGTTGACCTATTGTTCGAAAGAATGTACCAATAAAGTATAATATAGCAATTATTAAAATGTCTATTAAAGTATTAGTTAACTCTAATGATATATTTTGAACAAATATATCGATTAAATAGTAAATAACTAGTATGATCAGTAAAGATATTCTAACAGAATATTTTGGGAGATAAAGAGGTAATTTAATCTTCTTTTTCTCCTCGGCTGCCTTTTCAGGATTTTTAACCTCGGCAATAATTTTTAATGTATAATCTTCGCCTTTTCGCGCCTCAAAATAAAATGCTACTAAAATAAATATTGAACTGATAATTTCTGAAGGAATCTGAGCTGGCCAAATGATATAATTGAAGGGAAACAATACAATCATCAAGGTGATAATAGCTCTAATCGTTCCACGAGGCATTCCCAGTGGATAACCCTCGACTCTTCCATCTTTGCTGAATCTTTTGTATAAAACGTAAGCAATAATGAATATGCCTAAAATCCATGTAATATAATATTTTATATGGATTTTTATAAATATTATAGTTTCTATCTGCTTTCTGGTACCTTAATAAATTTCGTTAGAATCTTTTCGTTGCCTAAGAATTTCAAATCCAATTATAACGGCTACCGAATTAATAGGGAGAGATCCTACAAATTCACGCTTATAAGGGATGTTAAGCCGTAAATCTGCATTATCTAAAAAATTGCGATTAATACCTCTTTTTTCACCCCCAATTACTATAAACAACGGGGGCTTCAGACTACTTTGATATATTGACTGCCCTTCATCTTTACCAGTGCAAGCAATGGTGTAATTTTTAGATTTAAAGAAGTTTATGGTTGTTTCGAGATCTTCAACTAACGCAATCAGCATTAATTCTGAGGTGCCTGCAGAAGATTTAATAATAATTCCCTCCACATCAAGCCAACTTCTCTGTCTCATCACGATTCCATCTATTCCCGCGGCATATAATGACCGTATTGTATAGCCAAGATTATAAGGATCTTCAATTCCATCTAAAAAAAAAAATATGCCTGGTTTTGATTTCAAGAGTTCAGGTATTTTTTGATAAGTTCTTTCACTTACAATGGCAGCAATTCCTCCGTGAGTCTTTCCAATTGCATTTTTTTGAAACTATTTTTGATCCACTGCTTCAATCTTAACATCCTTGGAATTTGCTAATTCAATTGTCTGCTTGAGAGATCTTACTCGCTTTTTATTCTTTTTTCTCTGAAGCTTGGCAACATCGTAAAATATAGTCAGAACCTTACGATATTTTGAGCGTAAAACTGCATCTACAGAGATTTTACCCTCAATTACAATAGAAGTTGTCATTTTTTTTACGATTAAATACAAGGATTATAAAATAGGTTTATATAGTTTTGATAAATTATTTTGTAAGTTCTTCCTATATTATATGTATAAATTTTGCTTATTAGTTATTTATAACGAATTAAGTTTTTTCAAATCTTTATTCCTTTTTCTGCATATATTAAGGAAAATCTTTCACTTACAATTTCAATTTTAGATATAGAATTTCATTTTATTACACTTGTCAGCTCTAATTTTTCATAATCAATTCATCCTATTTTTTGTTATTATTAGTTTTTTGTTAAAAAATGCTTTCAATGCTTGAAATTAACTACTTTTTTTTGTATTTTAAATCAAATATAAAATTTGAAAATTGTAATATTTCTTTAGTAGAAAGCTTAAGCTATTTATATTTAAGAATCGATACCTTTAAATAAGTCAATTAATATAAGTATATTAATGATTGTCAATTGATTGTTGACAAGAAATAATTGTTAAAAAAAAGAGAATAAAATATGGTATTTGAAGATTATTACGACGAATTTTTCAATGGTCGAAGGTCATTGGAAGACCCTTACCGGAAGGTAACGATTTCAAAAGAGAAGTACAAAAAGCTCGTTGAGACAGCGGAAAAATACGAAATGTTGGCAAAGAAATTAGATGAAGTTGAATCAAAAAAATCAGAGTTAGAGAAACAAATTGAAATATTAAAAGAAGATGGTAGACAATTAAAGGACTTAGAGGAGAAAACGGAGAAATACTTAAAATCTTTACTGAGAACTCAAGCGGACTTCGATAATTACAAAAAGACAAACCATCGAGAGAACGAGAGATATAGAACGCAAATCAAAGAAGATATGCTGAAGAAATTAATTAAGCATTACGAAGACTTACTGAGAGCATTTAATGTCTTGGATTTAGTAGAAAAAGGAGAATCGGTAAAAAAGGGGTTTAAAATGATTGTTGAAAATTTTGAAAAATTCTTAGAAGATGAGGGAGTCATACCTATGCATTGTGATGGAGAAAAGTTCGATCCTTACAAGCACGAAGCGTTAATGGTTGAAGAGAATGATCAACTCCCTGAAAATACTGTTATAGAAGAATTAAATAAAGGTTATTATTTAAATAACAAGGTATTAAGACCCTCTGGGGTTAAGATATCAAAAACCAAATCAAACTTATAAATTTAAACAAAAATGATAATAAAAATTAAAAAAAAAAGAAGTGATAAAATATGGGAAAAATAATTGGTATAGATTTAGGAACTTCCAATTCAGCTGCTGCTGTATTAGTCGGTGGCAAACCTACGATTATTCCTAGTGCTGAAGGTAATACATTAGGCGGTAAGGCTTTTCCTTCCGTTGTAGCATTTACAAAGGATGGTCAAAGATTAGTAGGAGAACCTGCGAGAAGGCAAGCAATTTCGAATCCGGACCGAACGATTACAGCTATAAAGCGAAAGATGGGAACCTCCTATAAAGTGAAGATCGATAACAAAGAATACAAACCACAGGAAATTTCAGCAATGATTCTAAGAAAAATCAAAGAAGACGCGAGTGCTTACTTAGGTGAAGAAGTAACAGATGTTATTATTACAGTACCTGCTTACTTTAACGACAATCAAAGACAAGCTACGAAAGACGCGGGAGAGATCGCGGGATTAAACGTTAAACGTTTAATTAACGAACCAACTGCCGCTGCTGTAGCATACGGGTTAGATAAAAAAGATGCGAAGTTAAAAATCGCAGTTTTAGATCTAGGCGGTGGTACATTTGATGTCACGGTAATGGAACTGGACAGTCAAGTCTTTGAGGTAATTTCGACAGCGGGAGATACTCAATTAGGTGGAACTGATATGGATAGGTTACTTGTAAAATATGTTGTTGATGAATTTAAGAACCAAGAAGGTGTTGACTTAAGTAAAGATTCGATGGCAATGCAAAGAATCAAAGAAGCGGTTGAAAAGGCTAAAATTGAGTTATCGACCTCAGTATCAACTGATATTAATTTGCCTTACATAACTGCAACTGATGCAGGTCCAAAACATCTAGCTATGAGCCTTACAAGAGCGAAATTAGAACAACTGATAGATCCTATTTTAAAGAGATTAGAATCACCTATCATTAAAGCTTTGAAAGACGCGGAATTAAAAAAAGGAGAAGTTAACAAAGTAATTTTAGTTGGTGGACCAACAAGAATGCCAAGCGTTCAAAAAATATTCGAAGATTTCTTAGGGAAAAAGCCTGAAAGAAGCATAGATCCTATGGAATGTGTTGCTATGGGTGCTGCTGTTCAAGGTGGAGTTTTAACTGGAGAGGTAGAAGACTTATTGCTTTTAGATGTCACTCCATTATCGTTAGGAGTTGAGACCTTAGGTGGCGTATTTACTAAATTGATCAACCGAAATACTACTATTCCAACAAAAAAAGCTGAGACTTTCTCTACGGCGGCTGACAATCAACCTGCAGTAGAGATTCACGTATTACAAGGAGAAAGGCCAAAAGCTGCTAATAACATAACTTTAGGAAGGTTTCATTTAACGGGGATACCACCTGCTCCACGAGGCATGCCTCAAATCGAAGTGACATTTGACATCGATCAAAATGGAATTATCAACGTTTCAGCGAAAGATAAAGGAACTGGTAAAAGTCAATCGATAACGATTACTGCATCAACGAAGATGTCAGAAGACGAGATCAACCAAAAAGTAAGAGAAGCCGAGAATTACGCTGAAGAAGATCAAAGATTTAAAGAACTAACTGAAGCTAAGAATCACGGTGAGGCTTTAATCTATCAAACTGAGAAGCTTTTGAAGGAAAATGAATCGGTAATAGGAGATTTAAAATCAAATATCTTGGAAAAGGTTTCTGACCTTAGGAGTGCTATGGAATCTGATGATGTGGCTCGAATAAAGAGTTCAATGGAAACTTTACAGAATTCTCTACACGAGGTATCATCTCGAATGTATGGACAACAACAAGGTCAACCTGAAGGTGCATATCAAGGAGCTCCACCTGGAGGTATGGGCGGAGATAATTATGGATATCAAAGCAAGACAGCAGACGAAGTTGAAGAAGAACAATTCCGTAGAGCTACAGGCCAAGACGACGGCGTAGTGGATGCTGAATACGAGTAAGTTTAGATAGAATTTTTTTTAATATTTTTTATTTTATATTTTTTATTTTTTATTTCTATAAATTAAGATTAAAAGGAGTTAAAAATTATGGCAAAAGATTATTATAAAGTGCTAGGAATAGAGAAAGGCGCGTCCAAGGAAGAAATTAAAAGAGCATTTCGAAAATTAGCACGAAAATATCATCCCGATGTGAATCCTGACGAGGGAAAATCGGGAGAGAAATTCAAAGAAATTAATGAGGCTTATAGCCTTTTAAGTGATGATAAAAAAAGAGAAATGTACGATAAGTTTGGAGTTGTAGAAGGAGACGCTTCAACATATCAACAAACGGGTGGGGTACCGGGAGGAGGAAGGGTGCGTCAAGGTCCCGATGGAAGTACATATTATTATTCAACCTCTGGAGCTCCAGGAAATTTTGATTTTAGCGAAATTTTTGGCAACTCTCGAACCTCTAACAGAAGACAATCATCGGGTAATTACGACTTTTTTAATGATTTAGGAGATATTTTTGATGTTTTTTCTAATAGAGGAGGAAGCACGAGAGCAAGGTCCACGAGACAACAAGATTTTCCGAGAGAAGGCGAAGACTTAAGATACGATATGGAAATTAGTTTTATGGATGCATTCAATGGAGGGAAAAAACAAGTTCAATACAGAGATCCAGCAACTGGATCAAATCAAACTTTAACAATCACTATTCCTCGAGGTGTCAGAAACGATCAAAAACTTAGACTTAAAGGAAAAGGAATGCCCGGCGAAAATGGGGGTTCACCAGGAGATCTTTATATAGCAATCCATGTAAAAGATCATAACTTATTTGAAAGGGATAACGATGATATTTATGTCGATCATGAAATTCCATTTACGACTGCTACACTAGGTGGTAAAATTGAGGTTCCGGGAATAGAAAAAACTATTAATGTCACCGTTCCCGCGGGAACAAAAGATTCGACAGTATTGAGATTAAAAGATAAAGGTTTTCATAAGTTAAACTCTGAGGAGAGAGGGAACCAGTTAGTAAGGGTAAAAATAAAAATTCCAAAGAAAACGAGCAAAAAGCAAAAAGAATTGCTAGAACAATTAAAAGCAACAGGATTATAATAAGGTGAATAAAATAGAAGTTAAATCGAATTTAAGTGTAAGTACAGAAATGTGCCCTGAATGCGGGGGTAGTGTAATTTCCTTAAATCAAATAGGGGAGATTGTGTGTTCTCAGTGCGGATTAGTGGTAAGTGAGAGAAGCGTGGATGTAAATCATAGCGACAAAAGAGCTTATACATCACAGGAAAAGAGTCAAAGGGAGCATACTGGTGCTCCAATTTCAAGTTTACTTCCTAGCATGGGATTAACGACCGTAATTAATAAAAAGGACATTAAAGATCCAGATTTGAAAAGAGCAGTAAAATGGAATACTAGAATTACTTGGGAAAAAAGGAATCTCCTTATCGCTACAACAGAGTTAAAAAGAATAAGCAGTAATTTAAACCTTCCAAATCACATTAGGTTTGAAGCCATTAAAATGTATAAAGAAGCTTTTAAGAAAAAACTACTTCGAGGAAGATCGATTAATTCTATGATAGCTGCTTGTATCTATTTAGCGATCAGAGTAAAAAAAATACCACGTACATTACAAGAAATTTTAGATGAGTCGTCAGAAAACGAGAAAGACATTAGAAGATGTTATCGCGTTTTGATTAGAGAATTAAATATAAAATCACCTAATACCGATCCGAGCTCTTTGATACCAGCATATATAGCGGATTTGAAATTAAATAACGAAGTAGAGGGAATCGCAACAAAGATAGTGAACGCTTTTTCTTCGAACTTTCCAACGAGCGGAAAAGACCCTAAAGGAATTGTAGCCGGAGCATTGTACTTAGCATGCAGAATAAAGGGATTAGAATTGACGCAAAAACAGATCGCTGAAGTCGTAGGAGTCACAGAAGTAACGCTACGCTCGAGATTTAAAGAGCTTTCTACTAAGTTAAAAATTAAAGTTTAAGCAATTTTTTATAATTAAACAATTAAAAAAAAAATAAAAAGATTTTATTAGTTGCTATTAATCTTATTTCCATTCATATTTCCTTGGACCAGCAAAAATTAGCATTATCGCAGGAAGCAATACAAATATTGCAGGCCAAGAATACCAACCGAAGATCGCATAAACTATGCCCCATATAAACATCCATGGAACTTTTGCGCCGCCCAATTTTAATGTCCACCCATATAAAGCTTCCCAATCTTTCTCTCCACATGGTTTCGAAAATTTAGGTCTTATAATGAATAACGCTACAACTATTGATATAACCGCTCCGATGATATTCCAAATCAAATTCCCTATTGGCATTGGTGTAGGGAATGGGGTTCCCGGAAATGCTAATACCCAAGCAGCTCGAGCATTTTCCCAAGCTACTATTAATGGTATCGCTGTGGCGAGCCCAACTATAATGTGTATAATACCTAGTACAAATAAGATTATCCAAGCCCATTTTCCTAAGCTAGATACCCATCCGGCGTGTTTCCATTCACTTTCTCCCATATTTTTTCTACCTCTTTAGTTCGTATTGTTAAATATAATAGTTCTATTACTTTTAGAATTTTAATTTAAAATTAAGATTATATTCAGATTCCTTGAATTTAAAATTGATCATATTAGATTAATAAAATTTGGGGCAAATATCATAATATTAAACATAACCTAGAAATAGAAAAATAATATTTTAAAGAAATTATAAGACTAATTTAAAGTTAAGTCTCTGGATTAAGTATTTCTCCAACGTAATAAAGACCAACGAGGTTTCCACGTTTTTGGAATTTTCTCGATACTAGCAAGATTATTACATGCTCATTTTCGTCGATGTGCCCTGTCTCAACACCAAATTTTACTGATTCTTCGATTAAACTCTCTACATCCAAATTGAAAAAATCAATATTCTCTGTAAATATGGGTTGTACTCCCCAAATAAGGTTTAATTCTCGCGCAGTTCTTTTAGATGGTGTCATTGCGATGATCGGCAAGGGAGGTCGGAATTTGGAAATCATCATTGCTCCAAAGCCTTTTCTTGTAATTACAAGAATTTTTCCTCTGAAATTTAATTCTTCCATTTCTCGAGCAAGAGCATGTATGGCATGACCAAGCGTTTGCGTGTGTGTTAATCGATCGGAGTCGTAATCGTCAGGAACTCTTAGTGGAGTGTTTTCGCTAGCTGTTGTTGCAATTTTGTTCATATACTCAACAGAATTTATGGGATATTTTCCCACTGCTGTTTCTGCAGAGAGCATTACAGCATCGGTTCCATCAATAACTGCGTTAAATATATCGTTGGCTTCAGCTCTTGTTGGCACTGGTGTGTTAATCATTGACTCTAACATTTGGGTTGCAACTATCACAGGCTTCCCTTCTTTGTTACATTTAAAAATCAATTCCTTTTGTCTTAATGGCACCTGATCAGGAGAGATTTCCACACCTAAATCTCCTCTCGCAATCATTATCCCATCAGATACTTCTAGAATTTGATCAAAATTATCGAGTGCGATAGGGCGTTCGATCTTAGATATTAATTTTATCTCTTCATTTCCATAATTTTCAAGTAGTTTTTTGACTGTGAGAACATCGTCTCCACTAGATACGAATGAAATTGCAACAAACTCTGGATTTAAGTCTGCTATAAATTCTAGATCTTTAATATCCTTTTCAGTAGGCACAGTTTGAGTTAAATCACCAGAAGGAATGTTTACTCCTTTATTATTGCTTATTAATCCTCCAGCAATTACTTCTCCAATCAAATGATCTTTTTCTTTACTTTTTACCTGAATTTTAATGATCCCATCGTTAACAAAAAACACATTTCCTTTTTTCATAGATTTCAAAAATCCAACGAGAGGAATTGCAAATTGATCTTGGTCTCCCCCTCCGGGAATCTCATTCTCAAAAACTTTTACATCTTGTCCAACATTTAATATGTATGCCTCATCGTTCTTAAATTTACCAACTCTAATTTTAGGACCTTGGATATCTGCCATAATTCCAACTTTATCGTCAACACCTCTAATCATTTCAACTAGTTCTCCCTTTTCCTTATGGGTCCCGTGAGAAAAATTTAATCTAAAAATATCGACACCAGCATCGATTAAACTCTTAATCATTTGCTTTGAGCTAGAAGCAGGACCTATAGTACTTACAATTTTAACGGTATTATCTCTGAAAGACATTTTATTCATAAATCCGATATTTAATTTGTATTCCAATATAAAATAATTAATATTAATATTATGACCAGTAATAAAAATTATACATGTTCAATTAATTTTCCCAGATTATCTAAATTTTTTCTATAGAGAATTCTGAATTCTTTTAATAAATTGACTACTTCTGTAAGATCATCCTTATTTTCTATTTCTTTTAAAGAAAATAAGCCAACTCTGAAGTGTTGAGGATGTAATGAAAATTGAATTAATTTTAAGTTGTTCTTTTTGCTGTATTCTTTTGCTAAATTGACTAAAAGATCAGAACTTTGAGAAGCTAACATTATTGCTAAAAAATATCGAAACTTAGGATTTTTCACATAGTTTTTTGTAGTTATGATAATGAAATTATTTAAATTTCCACCTATCTCATGGATATCCTTAATCTTTAAGGATTTAGAGATTCCGTTAACTTTTTCTGAAATTGGAGGATATTTATTTTTAATCCGTTTAGCATCTTTAAAAATTGCCTTTTTCAAATAATCTTGTAGGTTTTCCTTAATATCATTATCAGAATCCATAGGTGTAAGAATATTTTATTTAATTAGATTGTTAGGTTTTTAAGATTGGAAACTTAATAAAGATCTTTGATCACAAATTCAAGGTTTAGTTTTTCTAGCGTCCTTTCTAAAGGATATCCATTTTCTGGATTCCAGCCCATTCTGATGCAAAACTTTCTATAGAAATCTTTGTATTCTATGGTTTTACCTTTTAACGGCCCTTTTTTCGCGGGAGGGTTTCCCGTTACTCTGTCAGGCAATTTATTTTGAGCTATTTTAATCCCCTCTCTTATTGTGAACGCCTGACGTAAAGTTTGGATTCTTAGACCAGTTGTGATATACTCATCAATAGTATTGTTCCAACCTGTTAAAGAATTTATAAGATCAATAAAGGGATATGGCCCAAAAGAGGTTGAGAACATACACATTCCTGCACAGTCTAGTATTTGATGAAATCCTGTAGTAATTACTTGTGCTTCAACCCTTCTATTATCGTCTTGATTTCGCTTCTTTGGTAGGTTTAACTTTTTCTCAAATTTATCATAAGGTCCAATATCAGCAAAATCAATACTGGCAGTGGTATGTCTTCCTGGTGTCGGATCATAAGCATAAGAAAAAGCTAAAGAGTTAAAATAGCGTGGATCATGCATAGGAATCTCTGATCCTAACGAATGAATTGCATATAACTCGCTCTCCTTTCCAATTTTCTCAGTTGCTATTTTTACTCCGTCAGCTAGTAGATCACCTATATCCTCTCTAAGTATCATTTTTTTAACTAACTGCAAAATCGCCTTAGAATTGCCCCAATTTAATTCTAAGCCTTTCGTATCACTTGTATTTATAAGCCCATTTTCAAAACACTCAATTGCATAAGCAACGGTAGCTCCAGTGGATATTGTATCGATCGCAGCTCTATTGCAAATGTCATTAATCTGGAATATTGAAAGTAAATCATTATTAAGTAAAAGAGAACCAAATGCACAGCAAGTTTCGTATTCAGGAATATGCATTTCTTCAATATTTAATTCAGGAATGTTTAAGATTGCTCCACATTGAACAGGGCAACTAAAACAACCATATTCTTTTATTTTATAATCACCAATATTAATTGATGATAAATTGGTCGATTTATTATAGGGGAAATCGTACATACCTATTCCAGACCAATTTTTAATGGGAGAATCCCCGGTCTCTGCGCTAATTGTATTTCCAATACTAGTTCCAAAATTCCGATAGATTGTTCGCATGAGATTTGGGGCGTCGATCGATCCCATTTTAAGTCTACGCATAGATTTCACCATTCCAAACATTCGACTTAAAAACGATTTTTTCATTGAGTTTAAAGGTTTAATCTTAGCGGTTTTATTGTACTCTTTTATCAAATCATAAAATTTTTCGCGATTAAAAATCTCAACTTTCTTATTACCCTTAAGAACGATTGTTTTAAGATTTTTGGAACCCATAATCGCTCCTAAGCCTGAACGAGCTGCAATTCGTCCTCTATCACTTGCGATTCCCGATATTTTTGAGAGCATTTCTCCAGCTTTTCCGATTCCCGCGGTTTTAATTGAGTTACCATGCTTTTTTTTAAGAATTTTCTCGGTTTCTATAATATCTTTTCCCCAAATATTTGAAGCGTCTAAAATTTTAATATCATCGTCTATAATTGAGAGATATTTTGGTTCTTTAGATTTCCCTGAAACCATAATTCCATCGTAACCACAGGCTTTTATAGCAGGTCCAAAATTTCCCCCACAATTTGCATCGCCCCAAGTTCCTGTCAGAGGAGACTTACCAACGACCATGAATCGCCCTGAATAAGGAGCTGCAGTGCTCGTTAATAAACCGGGAAAAAATCCAATAAACGATTCTGGACTCAAGGGTTCAATGTGCGAAGACATTCTTTCATACAATAATTTACACCCTAAACCATATCCGCCCATGAATTGACGATAGTTCTTCTCAAATAATTCCTCCTCCTTAAAACTATCGTTGGTTAAATCAATCCACAATACTTTTCCAAAATAACCATAGCCCATTTAATACATCAGATTCTCTTTTAAAAAAATACCTTGGTTTAATAAATATAAAGATGTGCATATTAATATTTTGATTAATCATTCTTTTGAACAAAACTTCGAAACATATATATATGTCAATTTCTAGTAATATGATGGATGCTATAGATATCAAGTATTTCCAATTAAGCTATTACCTTTAAAAATGAAAGCTGATTAAGGGTAAAACTTATATAAATTAGGCGATAGATTTTTTACTGCAGAAGGTTGTTCAAATAAGTATAAATATATTGAGGGTTTTTATGTCGACGGTCTCATCTCTTAAAAAGGAGAGTATGTCTATAAGTATGTTTTTAGATTGGTGCAAGTACAAGAATATCTTTTATAATAATCTGTATTTAGAAGATTACGATTGGGTAATTAAAATACCATTAATCCCTCAAGGATCAGAAACTCAGGATGATATTAAACTCAAGAAATTTGACCTTACTAAATACACTTATTTACTCTCTTACTAACATAATAGTTTTATCAGTTTCTTTTTATCAAATTATTTAGTTTTATTTTGGCTTATTCTTCACCCTTAGCTTTTTATTCCAACATTGAAAGCACATGTAACCTTGGTTTTCTAAATTTACGAGATCCTTAGTCGAACGTATCATTCCGCATTTCACACACTTTTCTTTCATGTTAATTATCAGTAAACCCATTTTTTATTTCTAATTTTGGTTCAAATCGAATTTATCATTTTTATCGAGAATAATTACATTGATTTCAGAATTTTTAAAAAAAGTTTTAAAAAAATGGGGATGTTCGGTATGAACTGGGATTAAATACTCGGGATTAACCGAGTTAATAAAATTTATTAAATGATGAGGCATTGCATGTCCAGACGCATGCACTCTGTAGGAAGGAATACCATGCCGACGGAAATAATGAGTCAAGGTTCTATTGTTATCAATGTATTCCTCTGTATAAGGATCTATGCTAGATGAGATAAACGCACCCTTAAGATTTGGATTAATCTTTTCGATAATATTTTTTTGTAGAGAAGTAATATAGAAGAAAAAGTGGCTTTCTAAATCTCTAATTTCACTATATTTTATTAACCGGAAACCTTTCTTTTCCCGATGTAACGCTTGTCTTATCTTCTCTTGCCATCGATATTTTGCATTGCCTTTAGAGAGGATTAAAATATGATCATCTGTGATTATATTTGGATCTCTCATACTTTCGTAGATTTCATCTTTATTCATGAGATAATAGAAATAAGCGTCTTTTTCGGTAATGACAAATTTCCAACCATACTTCTTAGCAATTAAAGAAATAGTTCTGAAGCGATCCCAGTCCAAGCGATCATATTTTACTATAAAAAAATCAAAAGGATTTTCAAGGAAGAGTTGTTCTATATTTTTCTCTACATTATTTTCGGACTCAATTGCACCCCTATGAATATGCGTCCCTTCACAGATTAAGATATCAATTTTATCAAGACTTTCATTTGTTATTTCACGCAAGAAATCTTGAGTCATAGCAGATAAGGGTCCATGCATACGAAAGTCCCCTGTATAAACAATATTGCCTTTAGACGTTTTAATTATAAATCCGTAAGCTGCTGGAATCGAATGATCTACATGTACTGGGATTATTTTTAATCCTTTGATATCGAGGACATCTCCAGTACGAAATAGATTCCATTCTAATCCCCCGTAATTATTACTGATCGAAACCTTTGAACATTTATAATAAGCAGAAATGATTTTTTTCGTAAAAACTCCAGTATACACGGGAATGTTTCTGTTAATAAATGAAAGACCATAAAAATGGTCTTTATGTGGGTGAGTGATTAGGATCCCATCTATATTTGTTTCCAAATCATTGTATTCCGGGTTCTTACTAGCTTCGTAATTTGTATATAAGTTTTCAATTGAAAGGTGTTCTGTATTAGGCAACAATTTTGATTTTATTAAATCCTTAACCGAAGATGGTTCCTCGTATTTTTCAAAGGAATTATTGAAATCCTTTATATTGATTCCAAAATCTAAGAAGATTTTTACATCGTAATTAAAATCTTCTAGTAAGATTTTATTTCCACCAACTTCATTCACTCCCCCTAA
>JABXKD010000037.1:0-6235 GCA_013375475.1 Promethearchaeota archaeon | reverse complement strand
TTTGTCTTTCCAGATTCAGTTTTATTTTTTATCGTTATCTACTTTTATGTAGATATCAAACAATATAACTACCATATAATTTTTTAAAAATTTTTGTTCTAACAAAGTAAATCCTTTTTCAGAGCATAATTACATTTTGAAGTTTCCATAATGTTTGGTTGATTAAATAAACCGATCTTAAAATCATAGTATATTATTCAATCAAAAACTAGAAATTTTCCATGAAAAAGAAGGAAAAGGAGTTCCGATTCGAGCCGAAGTATTTTAGGTTAAGAGAGAATTAAACTCATACTTGAGTTTAATAGAGGGCGAAATCCAATGTTAGCTCGAATTTCTACTACCTTCAATAATCTATTTATTTTCTAATTATATAAAAGCAATTGATACCGATTTTAATTTGTGTTGATAGAACATATAAAAAAGAGGGTTTTAGACAATTATGTTAATTCAATATTCTACTCTTACGCATAAAAAGATTTCAATCAAATTTAATCCACGCTTCACAGGTTCTTAACGCAGTAAATTTTTGAAGTTTTTCATTCGCAGAATCTATTGCTTGTTGAGTAATAGCATGTTTTTTAAATCCCGCATTTTCAAGGTTCTCTACATAAGAAGTAATTCTCGTAATTAATTGAGTCGACATTTTTTCAACATATATTTGAGTTCTATCCTTCAGATTCTTATCATTCACTTCTAAAGACTTTATTTCGTCAATATAGCCCTTTTTATCCAAATTCTCTAGTTTGTATTGTAAAAAATCCAAACTCTGCCTTCTTAAAAGAATTGCGACACTTATAAGCTGTTTATGAGCTTTCGAGATATGTGAAAGAAAAATCCCATAAATTGTTAAACCCGCTATAGTAAAAGCTAAAATTTCTGCAATTAGGCTAAAAACCCAAATAAATATTACATTACCAAAGAGGAAAGGTAAATAAGCGAAAATTATGATAAAAACACTAATTAATAAACCGAATTTGAGTATAGTGTATCTCTTTTTTTCAGTAATATCCCAAAGAACTGAATGTGTTGCTTCGGCGTCAATCGAGCGATTAAATGCTGCCTTTATTTTACCAATCGCTATTTCTTTAAGATAACTTAATTCTTTTAGTTTATCTTCTCCCATTATTGTTACCTCGCATAACTCTTGTAGAATATAATAATCTGTATTAAAAAATCTTTATATAATTATTTATAACATTCTTTCAACATTCTTTTGTGAAGATTAGGTACTTATTAAAGGGTGTTTTTATTTAATCAGCTTTATTATCGTTTTCTAAATCAAGTGATTCATATTTAATCATAGAGCCTTTCCCTCGCTCCATATAAAGAAATTCAGATTTTTCGGGTTTAAACTGATTTCTCAAAAATTTTATGACTTCTAATCCTTTAGGGAACTCATCGCATATAAATATATCAACGCTGATGTATCCATGTTCAGGCCAAGTATGAATTGCTGCATGACTTGTCTCAAGCATAGCAACAGCACTAAATCCATAAGGCTGGTAATTATGATGAAATATATCATAAGTTATTAAATCCGCAAAAGAGAGGGCGTTAAGAAAGATTTTTTGAATTTTATCGTTTTCTAAAAGGAGTTTCTGATCTGAAAAACGCATTTCTCCTACAAAGTGATATCCAATAGGACGATATGGAATCACCTTTTTTTCTTTCAGTTCGGCAGTATAAATTGGGAGTGAGTTTAAGCTCAATTTATCCCCCATGTTTTGAGATTCAACTAATTCTAAATAATATAGGTGACTGAATTGACCTAAAATACTTGCTCCTTTATATAAATTGAAGTATGGAATCATTTCTTTTATTATAAAACCGTGATCTAAAATAGACAACTGAATCTGCTTCATTTCGTTCGGAGGTTTATTTCCAAAGCATAGAAGACATTTTTTACCAATAATTTTATGTTCTCTTCCATCGATGTTCAAACTAGTTTTTAACATTTGTTTTGCTCTTTTTAGAAATAAGCGCAAACCTTCATTAGTATAAGGAGGATCCATAACTACAACATCACAATTATTTAAAACACTTATTGGAGAAGATTCTCTTAAATCATGCGTTAATACATTATAATTTTTTAAAGAGAGTACGGTTGCACTATCAGAAAGGAATTTAACTACATTTGAATCAATATCTATAACTGTTATTTCTTCAGCTACATTCAATAAGGCAACAGCTAAGGATGTAGCGTCATCATCTCCAAGAAATACCATTTTTCTTCCCTCAATATCTCCTTTTTTTAAAAGGTAAAGAGCGCGATTAACTACTGTAGAGGAAGTGGCATGGGATTGATCTAATGCAAAATCTGGTTCCGGACGATTGCTTAAGATTTCGTTAATTTTATTAATAGCCGCAAATTCTTCCGGGATTTCAGTTAAAGGAGAGTTAAAATTATTTGGAAGAGGATCTCGTTCATATATTAGGTTTAAATGGGTTCGAATCCAGTTTCTTCCTGTTTCACCAAGAAAATTCTTCTTCTCTATAATCCTCGCCTTCACTAATTCACCTCGGACTGCTGCAAGCGCTGGGATTGCGATTCCAGTCTTCTGTGACACTTTTTTATTTTTTAATGAGGGAAAACGAAACATAGTAAGGAGAATTGATCTAACACCCTCAACACCTTCCGACAATTGAGCCTTTTCTGCAATTAAAGTAAGAATTTTTTCAGTTTCGATATGCATTATTATGATTGCCTTCAGCTAATATTATTTAAATAGTATGGGTTGCTTAAAGTTTTTTAGATCTAAGGAACGAGGTAGGCTTCTATAGCTCAAAAAAAAAATTGAATTTAAAATATCTGGTTCCTCATCCTTTTTATAGTTTAATTCAATATTTTTTTTCTAATTAGCTTGATCTTCTGAAAAAAAGAGATTTAATCTTTAATTTAAAAAAAGTGGAAAAAAATCATTTCTGAGCTTCAAATATTCCAAAGCCAGCTATAATTTCATTTTTTATAATCTTGAACTTATGATTTTTCAACAGATTTTCCCAATAATCATTTTTTTTAAAAGCAAAACAACATATACCTCCAAATCCAATGCATTGCCATGATGAGCGATTCCACTCACTTAAATAAAAGTATCCACCAGGTTTAAGAACGCGAAGGATTTCTTGTATTGCTTTATCTTGTCCATTTGGGTCATGCACTTCATGAAGTACTGAAGAAGCATTAATGATGTCAAAGCTTTCATCTTCGAAGGGTATATCTATTGCTGTTCCATAACTAAAAGTAGTTTTTTCTTCTACTTTTTCTATTCGAGCATTATTAATTACAGTATGTAAAGCGTTGCCCGGAATTGCTAATTTCGAATAGATATCGATGCCATACAAATGTCCTCCGTTTTCAAGTGTTTTGGCGATTTGAATAGCAGTTCTTCCAGTTCCGCAACCTACATCTAAAATACGTGGGGTCTTAATTTCGTCTAATGCTTTCATTTTTGATACTAAAGATATTCTGCCTAATAAGAATAGGTGCATCAAAACCATACCAATACCCGGCCATAAAAATATCAACATAATAGCAATTCCTGAAACTAAAAGAATTATTTTTATTATACCATCAATAAAAAATCCGTAAATAAAAGCAGTTAATCCAAGCAGTCCTACAAGATTAAAAACAATAATTAAATTCTTCACATACCAACCATATTTAGGTTTTTCTTCTTTCAATTTAAATTACCTTAATTCTTATTTGATTGTTACTTGTGACTAAGTGTCGTGACTATTTAAATGTTATTGTGTCATGACTTATAGTCACAACTTTTTTATAGATGGAATCCCAAATAATAATTAATGCTTGACAATAAAACTGAAGAATTAATACAAGGTTTAGAAAAAACAGGATTTACACATGAGGAAGCTTTAATATTTTTTACTCTTATACAGCATGGTAAAAAAGGAACATATATCAAAGACTTAACGGAACACGTTCCTATAAAAAGGACAACAATATATTCTATTGTTAATAGACTTCATGATAGGGGATATATAAGAGAAAATTCCGAATTTGGGGGCCCAAAAGGTGCGAAAATGTATGTTGCAATTAGCCCTGAGTTATATTTAAATAGAATAATGAATAAAAAAAAAAGTGAACTTAAAACGCTTGAAAAAATCAAAATTGATATCTTTGATAAATTAGAAATAATCTACTTAGAGAGCATTGAATTTTCTATAAATGAAATTGACGATTTATTAAAACCCTATTTTAGCCCTCTCTATGAAAAGGGATGGAAAGTAATTGACCACACTGTTGAGAAAAGTAAAATCACTTATGGTTTTGAGGCATATGATACTACACTTTTAGTTCCGGATGCAAAATTTGTAAAGGATGCTGGATTTATGGTCTTTAAGTATAGTAGAGATGTTGAAAATGATATAAACACATTAAATTATATGTTTGATATGCTTTCAAGAAAGGGTAAGGAAGAAGTATTAAATAAAGGGATAGGAGTAGTAGATGTTAAGTTAATAGAAAGTGAAATTGAGATTAGAGGTAGAAAATTTAGGGGTCATCTGCCTAAATTTAAGTTTGAGAATACTGATGAGTATATTCAATTAACTGAATCAGTTATGGTTCCCATTAATGATAAAGTTTTTTTTATGTGGGCAGAAAATCATAGATTAATCTTGGAAATGACTGAAGTACTTTTTAAGATAAAAAAAGAATAAAATTTCTTTTATTTCAGATTTGTAGCTTATAGGATTGATCTAATTTCAAAATTAAAATTTGGTGATAAGGTTTAAATATGAAAGTGATATATATTCTCATGTGAGAATATTCCCGTTTGAGAATAATATTTTGAGGAAGAAAAATGGAAGTTTTAAGTCATAAACAGTTTGTTGTGTTAGGATTAATAGCGGAAACACCTAGTCACGCATATAATATTAATCAAAGGATTGACGAGAGAGGAATGAGAGATTGGACAGCAATAGGTAAGTCATCGATATATCGGATACTTATTGAATTAGAAAACACAAAATTAGTTGAATACTATGAAGATGAATTAGATCATCGGAAGCGTAAAGTATACACGATTACAGATTATGGGGCAAAAATTCTAAAGGAGAAGGTTTATAACGTAATTAAGGGATTTATGGGTAAAAATGATGAGGATTTTTATGTCGCCTTTTCTATGCTTCCACTCTTGAACACGGATCAAATAATTGAAGCTTTTTCTTATTCAATAGAGACAATGAAACAACATAAGATTGAGCTGGAAAATATGCTCAATGTAAACCCTAATTTTCCGATCAATGTTTCAGGGTTATTTATTCATCCTATAAAAATCCTTGAAACAGATATTTTGTTTATGGAATGGGTTATAGAAAAAATCAAAGAGGGAGATAAATATGGTAAAAAAATACCTAGTAAATGATTTTATTCACAGAGTCGGTCATCATTGCGAATCGTCTTCGATGAGAGATCTTTTTGAATTCCATGGTTTTCCAATGTCTGAACCGATGGCATTTGGTTTAGATGCTACGATGGGTTTTGGATTTTTCGATATCACCAATAGGGTTTCATTTATACCGGAATCAGATATTCCATTTTTTCTTGGAGGTAAGCAAGGGACAATTGAACCAAATTCTTTAGCTTGTCGATTGTTAGGGATAACCTTAAGAAAGCAATCATTTACGAGTGCTGATAAGGCATGGGAAGAGTCAAAAAAGTTATTAATCCGAAATCAACCTTTAATCCTCAAAGTCGATTTGGGATATTTGTCTTATTTTGAAGCGGAAGGAGAAATTCATTTTGGCGGACATGCAATTACCTTAGCAGGTTATGATGAAGAAGTGGGAATTGCGCTTATAGGCGATACAGAATTTGAAGGATTCCAAGAAGTCCCTATAGAAAAACTAAAGGAAGCAAGAAGTTCTATTTATGGTCCTAAATTTATGCATCCAACTAATGCCCAATTTTCCATGGCAAGAAGACCTGACGGAAAACATCCACCCTTAGCAGCGGGAGTAAAAGTCGCAATTAAAAAAGTAGTAGACAACATGTTGCGTCCTTCAATAAATAATAGTGGAATTCAAGGGATTAAACTTTTGGCAAGATCGATTCCAGATTGGAAAGTAAAACTGCAGGGCGAATCAAAGGATCCTATGGGGAATAAAATTTCAAGAGCAAGGCTAATGTTTGAACTATTACATGGTTACATTGAAACTTGGGGCACTGGAGGGGCAGCATTTCGCAATCTTTACATGCAATTTCTTCAAGAGT
>JABXKD010000036.1 GCA_013375475.1 Promethearchaeota archaeon | reverse complement strand
TATCTGTAAGAACTAAACAGAGCTTCTTTAAAATAGCCGTATCTATTTTATCCAAACTATCGTTAGAAGTATGCATATAATCATAGGCTTCGACCTCCCCAATTCCATATCCTTGAAAACCTTTATTTCCTAGAAATCCCCCATCAGAATGAGTTCCAAGAACTCTATTAGTGATGTAATGATGAATCCTAAGATTTCTAGTATTATTTATCAGCAAGTTATCGATATCTTGAGCATTAGGACCTTCTTTTCCTCCTGGAAATAAATAAACATGCTTAGCTATGGATTCAAAATTAAACGCTACAGATTTAATGGGATCATAATTTTCGATATTATTGTAAAAATGCCTTGCACCCATAGTTCCGCATTCTTCTGCTCCAGTAAAAAGCAGCCAAACATTATAATTTGTTAATCTATTTTTTTCAATACTATAATGATTTAAGAGTTCTAAATTGCACGCGATACCTGAAGCGTTATCAACAGCACCTTCAGAGCTGTTATCTGTTGAATTAAGATTTAATATTATTAAGGCTAAAATGTTTAAAATCAAAGGACACCCCGCAATAACATAAAAAAGATCCTCAAATTTTAAAGATATCAAGAATCTAAAAGGTAATATAAACAATAGCGCTATTGAGGTCGCAATCCACAATCTAATTGTCTTTATACGGGTTTGAATCCTGAATCGTTGTCCTTTAGAATCTAAATGACTAATAAACAATGCGACTCTATCGTTGTTTTTAATTTTTTCTGATAAAGGTTTAATCTTAACAACCAGGTTTTGTGAGTTAAATATTTTAATAAATTGAATTCTTTCTGGTTTTCTTGTCAACAGAATGGATGATATCAAAATGCTCGCTAATACAATTAATATAATCGTAGTCATAATCAGATGATACCTCAAGTAAAGAGATATGTATATTAACGAACCGGATGAGAATGCGATTTTAGGATATATTCTAGAATAAAACGAACTGAAAATAAAATTTTGAACTTCGAAATCAAGATTTAAGTTTTCTACTTCAGATTTTATCAGGTTAAAAGCTTCAAGTTCATATTCTGTCCCAGATAATCGAGGGAACGCAAATTTTTTAAGGTTTCTTTTAATTCGGCTCTCTTCAATCATAATAATTTATAATTGTGACTTTAATATCATAAGATTAGTAGCTATATAGTCTAACCTTGAAATTTAATATTTAAGTATAATAGTTTTAGTTCATTTATACAATTTTATTTTGAAGAATTCCAACCGAATAGAATAGCTTCTTTTTAAAATGTAGTAGAATAAGATTGATAGCTACTTTTGCTTAATATTAACTTAAAGTTCTTGCATCAGAAGCTTTTTATACTCCTCTTTCCATTTGTTAGAGGATTCTTTCTCTTTATCATCAGAATCTGATTTTTTAAAAAATTGATCAAATGGAATGACCACTTTAGAAAGATCAAATTGATATTCTAAATCAATTTCGTAGATTTCCTCTAATCTTTCTCTTATAGCTTCTCTAATTCTTTCAGTACTCATATTATGTTCACTTCCTTCGATTACATCATATTAATCTTTTAAAATTATCTTTCGATAATTTCGTAGGACTTCTTCGAATTCTATTTTCATTAGTGTTCTGAATATGGGATGTCGATCATTAAATCTGATAGATTCTTGACCTGAATAAATATCCGTTTGATTATGAAATAGTTCAGGTGAACCAACGATCGTTATTTTCTTCATAATTTATTACATTTTAGTATTTTACAATAAGATTTCCTTCAATTCCTAATTTAAGACCTTTTTGCTCCAACCTATCTCCGAATTCATCAATTATATCCATCAATGTTTTAGAACTCATTACTAGTTTTTCTGCTAATCGATCTATGTCTATACTTTTTACACGATTAAAGAAATTAATAATTTTAAGGAGATCGTCATCTATCTTCCTCTCATTGTTTCTAAGTTGAATTTCTCTTCTTACATCGACTGATACGATTCCATATTTGGACTCTAATATATCTGGGTTAGATATTATCCAATCATTTAGAATATTTCGTAAGATTTCAGATTTAGATTTACCCATTTTTTCCGCCATCAGTTTAATAACTGTTTCATCGAAATAATCTAGACTTACCGTTATTCTTGGAAGGTTTGATGATTTATTTTCTTCTGATGACATGATCAAATTATCGACAAAAATTTGGTTCTATAATAATCAATTAATTTCATCTTTTTAAATCTTCTGTTTTTTTGATCATTTAATGCATCTTCAGTGATGCATAGATTTATAAAGGGGGATGATATTCTTATATTATCAAAGTGGTATATCGATATTTCTTTGAAAAAAATATAAAAGCTTAGGTTGCGTGTGTGAAATGTTGGAATTATATACTCCTGATCTTGAAATATTAAATACAAAGGACAGAATAACCATTGATTTAATTAAAGATGGAGAAGAATTCTTAAAGCAATTTGACATCAATCAAGATTTTCTGCTTGACACAGTCTCAATAATTTATAAATATCTCAGAATTAAAGGAAAAGTACCTCAAAATTTGTACAAATTTTGTATTGCGGCTTATTATATAGTTACGAGACATCCATTTGCGTTTCCTGCTCACGAGACGAAAAAAGAATTCTGTATAAAGTTTAATTTGGAAATTAGCTCGTTAGAATATTGTGTTAGTAAAATTACATCGACTTTTGGTTATATCAAAATTTTAGATAACATGAATTTCCCATATTTTATAGATCCAGAGCGAGATTTAAGTTTAGAAATAATCAAGAACATAGTTAAATCTAAAATAGAATCTGCTATGATGAAGTTCTTATTGTATAATAAACCTGTCAATTCGCAAATATTAACCGAAGAATTAGTAAGCAATATAGTGTTTGAACACCATGCTTTTCCTGAAGAATTATTTCGACAGTTATATGATATTGTTTCTAGCCTTGTTGAAGCAGAATTCAGTGAACACAACGAGTATGTTATGCTTCAGCAAAAATATTTTATTTAAATATATAATTTTTTTCTATTATTATTGGTTTAAAAACTTTAAATAGATAAGTTGGTCTGTTTTTTCTTCTTTCTTTGCTCCATACTTGTGGAATGGAAATGTATTTGAGAAATAATAATTCATTGAATCAAGATTTGAACTGTAATTATTTTCCCAATCGTTAAGAGCTAATACAATGTTTAAAAATTGTTTTTGGAAGTTGAATGGTACTGAATACTCCTCAAAATGAAGATATGGCGAAATAGTAGAAGGTTCAATTCTAATAAGCCACCTATCTTCTGAAATCTTGGAATAAATCAATTTTCCTGATTTGTCGAACCTAGAACACAACCTATTTGACGTTAGAACCATTCCTAATAAATTAGGATCGTAATCCTTATTTTTCCGTACATTGTAATGTAGATTACAAAGAACGAAAACATTATCCTTTACTTTGATGGTAAATTTGTCGTGTCTAAAGATGAAAACAATCGGGAGAATTAAACTTAGTAACAAATAGATGTAAAAAGAATTTTGAAACATAATACTCCAGGAATTGTCATTAAATTGGATAAGTCTAGTGTCTACATAAAAAAGAACTGCAATAGAAATTGCTGTGAGAATCATAAATAAACCAACGCTTTCAATCTTCTTTATGAATTCAAATCCCGCGTATTTTGTTTCCCGTTCGATGTACTTAATTAGAGATGGTGTAAATTTAACTTGGCTCAATCGTACAAAATATACTATTAAGAAAATACTCGTACTGAAAAGCGTCCAACTTAAGGTTAAATTTAAAGGAAAGCTATTTCCTTCTGAATTAGAAGTCTCAGTAGTTAATAAGTTAGTAAAAAAATTCTTCTCAATATAGGGTAAATAAACGTAGAGAAAATATGAAAGTGCCACAATCGAAATGACAGTTATATATACAATTGACTTAAAGGCTTTTTTGATGTACTCTGATCTTATTGTCTTTACAGAATCTTTGAGACCCTGCTCATCCTCAAAATTCAGCTCTACTACGCCTTTAAGTGAATTTCTCATATTTATTTGCTCCACTTCTCTGCTTGGTCTACTTCTTCTCGAGGGGATTTCCAGTACTTTTGAATTATTTCCCTAAATACTCTTAAGTCTGGATTATCTTTTTCGTTTAACTTTATTATATGAAATCTTTTTGTTTTTTCCTCAATCGTAATGTACTTTGCTTTTTCTAAATAATCAATTGCTGGTAAGATTTTTTCTAATCTCTCTATGTTTAAACAATTTTTTACGTCTGTTTTGTTTACTACTTTATCTGGGCCGCTTAATTTTGCAATGGCCATTAATACCTGGGCACCTCGTAAAGTTCCTATTGTTGCAAGTTTATCGAAAATTGTATTCATACTTCTTAATAGCTTGTCGATATCGTTGTAGAAATCTATTTTTGTGTGTCCTGAAAGCTTTAAATTCGTTTTAAAATCGTCGATTTTGTATTTCTCCAAAAAATCTTTATACGATTGGGACATGGTTAATTAAAAATACCACATTAGTGTATATATATCTTTTTATTTTAATATAATCTCAATATTTGTGGATAACATTACAGTTGGGTGTTTATGGAATACAATATTTCTGTAATAGGGTCTAAATTAACAGAACTATATAAAATGGAATAAGTGTTGGACGATAATCAAGTTTAAATCTACGGTTGCTGACGATAAACTATTTATTATTGTAGAAATTGAAATGTAAATTGAGTCTTTTTAATAACATGGTTTTAATATAAAAGGTTGACTCCTGTCGCCAAGACCTAATAATAAGGTCTGAATTAAAATAGGGTAAGAATTTAGAATACGCGAAAATTCGCGTTACCAAAAGACAAAAATCCAGGGTGGCGCAGGAGTCATGGTTGATTGTGTCTTTTCCCTATTTTTTCTTACCATTCCAATAAAGTTGATTCCAAAATAACAAACTCTTGAGTTTTATATAAATCTCTCCACTTTTCCGGTTTATTGTAATTCCATAATTTCAGTAATTATTACGCTGAATAAAAATAAAAAGGAGAAATAAATATTAGATTTTAACAGAAATCGTAGCAACTAACTCCTTTAACTTTGAAGCTGCAGCTACAAGCGAGATGACATATAAAGATGAGAACACGCTCGTTAACCCCCAAACAGTAAAATATACTTGAGTTACCAGGTTCTCTTGGAGCAAGTTTTCGGGGGTAGTTTGAGTTAAATTAGGCTACGCTTTAGATTCCCCTCCACAATTGCAATCGACGAAATTAGCAGCAGTAAGATTGATTGCTTCAGCACAATAACATATAGCATAATTTAGACAGTCTTCTATTCTCTTAAAGTACGTATACTTGCTATCGCTTTGATCAGGAAAATTAGCCCTTGTGTAACCTAAAACATACTTTCTGTTTGTCTTAGTAGTAGCATAATCATTGAATCCACCAAATAAATTATCTCGAGACGAGGCGGTATCCCATTTCAAAGAATTAGAGAATTTGAAGGTACTGAATTTTAAAAGATTCCCAGAAGGTGCCAACTACTCTTTTTCAACTCACTAATCGTTAGTACTTTACATAGAACTATGGTAAAGTTTGTAGAAATACAAACTTGAACATAAAGATTTATATATTGAACATTCAATAGTTTCATTAGGTGTTGGTGGGTTTTTAGCTTACAAGAAAAACCGTTTTTGGAACGCTATTCCGCTCATAATAGCAATCGTAGGGATAGTTGGGCTTTCTATACAAGTTGGAGGGCTTGAATATTATATTGATTCGATCTTTATTTTTGAACCAGTTAATCTATACTCAACATTTTATATCGAATTAGTTTTTATATTTCTTGGTATCGCGATAACTTTGTTGAGTTTTTTTACCGAGCGTAAAATGTTAAAGAAAGAGCAAGAGATTATTACACAGAAAAAAGTTCAAAATAAAGTTGGAACAATTTTAGTTCAATATATCAGCGAAAACAAAGGAAAGGCTTTTACGGCAAAATCTTTACATGATAGGTGTATTGAAAATACCAATTTTGATATGTCAATCTCAGAAATTGAAAATCTATGCTATGGCTTGCATAATTTAGGCAAAATTCGCTTAGATATAAAGGAGAATGTTAATTATTATTTTAGTTCCTAATTTTTTAAATTTTGAATATCTATCTAATATTAACGCGTTAATCAAAATAGCGTAAAAATTCTGATATCTCGGTGGGAATTAATTCCCGTATTTTGAAGATATATTTAAATGGGAGAAATTAACGAAGGAAAATCCTATTAATGGAACGAATTTAATCTAAAAAACATTAATCTTGTTCACACCCATTTAATATGTAAAGTATTCATTATCAAAGTTATTTCTTATGTCAAATTTTCGTAATTAAAAATACAAATTTGTCCACTAAAATCTATTTTTGTCGGGGATTTCTTAACATCGACTAGGGGATTGATTAGGGGGTTAATTAGGATCTTAGTACAAAAAATATGTATTCGTTTACAAATATCTGACATCATGCTTTAAATAGCCTCTGACCTATTTTTTATTCAAGATAGATAAATCGTTGGAAAACTAGGAGATAGCGCCACAGTAATAGCACATCTGTAAAATTGCCGCTATTCTTATTATCATGAGTAGTGATGTAAACAATATTCTATAAAACATTCATATAATAAGTGTTTTTCTTAATAGATTAGAATAAAATAATAGAATAAGAAAAAATGGAGGTTATTATCAATTTTAAAATTAAAAAAAGCAACTCCAAGACCAAGGACTTTTGAACAGATTTGTTTAGATAAATTAAAAGAATTGGGACGATGTACCGCTAGCGAATGGGCAAGCGCCATGGGATACGACACACACAACGCTCTTGCTAAAGTTATTAGAAGAATTGTAAACGATACGCCTGATAAACTAGTAGTTAATGCTAATCGAAAACCACGGTATTATCAAGCAGTTTAGAAAATTTAATCTTCATATATTTTCCCTTTTTTTAAGAGAGAATTCAATTTTGAGAATACGCCCATAATTAAGTTTAACTCTTTTTTTGAAATAAATGCACGTTCAAATACATTTTTAAAAGAGAAGAAAAGATTTTCAGCTGTGTATGGCCGAAATTTGAGATTTACGCTTAAATTTTTTATGGAATTGTAAAGTAGTTGTTTATCGTTCTTATTTGCTAATAATACAGGTTTAATTCCTCTTCCGATTGTAACATTATGTATTTTGTTATAGATTTCATAAAGAATAATTCCGCAAGCGTGAGAAAGATTCAAAGTAGGATAAATATTATCAGAGGGTATTCTAAGTAGTAAATCTGCAAATTCTATTTCTTCGTTGGTAAGTCCTCGTGATTCCTTCCCAAATACTAAAGCGATTGATAGTGGTTTTTCCGAAATAGGGAGAGTTAATTCTGCAGGGAATGTAGCTAACCTTCTTATGTTTTTATAATGCATTCCTTTAGCTGTTGATGCAATTACTAAATCGAACTTTTTTAATAACTCTTTATATTTTTCTAGATGGCTGTTTTGATTATTAAGTTCAATTATATCTGCGTTTAAAAGAATATATTTACCATGCATCGCAAATCCTTGAGTATGATGACTTCGTATGATCTCTTCGCTTTCGACAGGATTAAATACAACTAAATTAACAAAGTTGAAGTTTTTCATGATTCGAGCAATAGATCCAATATTTCCCGCATGTTCTGGTCTTACCAGTAATACAGTAAATTCCAAATTGTTATATTCTGGTGCTCTCTGAGTTGGTTGAAAATCTGTTATCTCCTTTCTCAGAAGTTTTTTATTCATGGTTTTATTTAGTAAGGGAATTATATCATGACTACAAATTTAATTAGTTATATTAAATTTCGTTTAAAAGATATTTCGACAAAAAAAAAAGAGAAAAATAATATTGTCCTATTTAATTCAATATTGGTCGCCTATTTTGCCAAGGGGCTAGTTCTTCAAAAGCCTTTGAAACTTGCAAAACTGTTAATTCATCATGTAGCTTTCCTACAATTTGCATTCCGATAGGTAATCCATCACGATCAAATCCACAAGGAATTGAGGCTGCAGGATGCCCTGTAAAATTGAATGGGAAGGTAAATGCTTGCCACCCTGTAGGAGATACTCCTTTCCCTTCAATTATTGTAGGAGCTGCTATCCCACATTCAAAAGCTGTAACAGCGGTAGTAGGAGTAATCAAAACATCATAATTTTGGAAAGTACTATGGAGTACTCTATAGAACTTCTCTCTTGTCATCATTGAACTAGGGAGTGATGAAGCTGGATAGCTTAAACCAGCTTCAACCCATTTAACTAAATTTGGATCCATTTTATCCTTCCATTTCTCAAGGAATGGTTGAAGTTCGTAAGCAAAAGTCACTAACCAATTAATGCTGAATGCTTCTGAAACCCGAGTTCTTTTAATTTTGACCTTTTCTGTAACCCAATCAAATTGAGAGAATTTTTCAATAGCTTTCAGCACACTTTCTTTAATGTCGTTTTGCACGATTTTGGCAAATCCTAGATCAAACGAATAGCCTATTCTCAACTTATTAGGAATTTCATTGTAATGCTCAATATATTTAATATTATCAGCAGGAAGCGAGAATCTATCACCTTCAAAAGGCCCTTTTATTGCATCGAGCATGAGAGCCGCGTCAGATATATGATTTACTAGAGGACCTGTAGCAGAACAGTCTTGAGCTGAAATAAACAGTCTTGGATATCTTGGGACTCTCCCAAAAGTCGGTTTTATCCCATAAACACCACAAAAACAGGCGGGATGGCGAATTGATCCTCCACCATCTGACCCTTGAGCTAGAGGGCCCATTCCCGTAACAACGGAAGCTGCCGCTCCACCACTCGATCCACCAGAAGTTCTTTCTAAGTTCCAAGGATTAAGTGTTGGACCAAATATTAAATTATCAGTTACACCTTTATGTCCGAATTCAGGAGTATTCGTTTTTCCTAGTATTACGCACCCTGCATCTTTTAATCGTTTTACCACGATGGAATCCTCTGTAGCAACATTGTTTTCATATATTTTAGAACCATATGTAGTTCTAACGCCTTCAACTACCATAAGGTCTTTTATTGATGTAGGTACTCCATTAAGAATTCCAATATTTGCTCCATTCTTTACCCTTTTATCAGCGCGTTTTGCCATTTCTCGCGCCATTTCAAAGGTTGTAGTGCAATAAGCGTTAATGATAGGATTGATTTTTTCAATTCTTTCAATTATAACCTCAGTTATTTCTTCTGAGGTAATTTCTTGGTTTTTAATAGCATTAACCATTTCATAAGCAGACATATAACAAATTTCTTCTTTATTCACAATTTTTACCTTCTTTCTTGCTAGTTCAATATGATAAATTCAGATATTCTGACATATAAAGGATAAACATTTAACTTTTCATTGTCCTTTCTCTTAATTTTCTTCGGAATATTTTACCTACAGCTGTTCGTGGTAAGATGTTTATGAATTCAACTTGGCGGGGATATTTGTAAGCTGCGAGTCGTTCTTTAGCCCAATCGATAATATTTCGTTCTGTGATTTTTCCGTCTTTATATTCAGGCTTTAACACTACATATGCTTTAATCGTTTCTCCGATGTTTTCATCCGGGGCTGAGACTACACCTACTTCGAGAATTGCTGGATGTTCGTATAATTTTTCCTCGACTTCTCGAGGCATTACTTTATAGCCTTTATATTTAATGATATCTTTTGAACGGCCTTCAATGTAAAAATACCCTTGTTCATCCATCCTTGCTAAGTCTCCCGTCCTTAACCAACCATCTATAATCGTATCGTTGGTTATTTCGGGATTTTTCCAATACCCTTTCATTACTTGAGGTCCTTTAATTAATAATTCTCCGATGTCACCGGGTTCCAACTCTTCTAAAGTGTCTGGATTAACAATCTTCGCGTCCGTATCAATTATTGGAATACCTATGCTCTCCGAACGTATTTCAGGCATCCATTTGGCGGCAATGTGAGTGATAGGGGAAGTTTCTGTTAACCCGAAACCTTGTCCTACCTTAAATCCTACTACTTTTTCCCATTTCTTAGCTAAATCTGGAGGTAATGCGGCTGAACCGGAGTTTGCTTCTTCGAGGCTTGAAAGATCTCGCTCGGTGAAGTCAGGCGAATTAATTATCATTTGATACATAACAGGAACCCCTACAAAATTTGTTACTCCATAATATTCAATAGCTTCAAGAACATCGGTAGAATTGAAAGAAGCAAATATGACCAGCATAGCGGCTCCAAATAAAGCAATAATGGATATTAAAAAACCGAACGAGTGGCATAACGGTAAAATCGAGAGATTAACAGTTTTCCCAAATCTATCCTCTCCTTCTTCAGGTTCTCCTCCCATGAGTAGTGTTGAAAGGGTACAAAAAACTAAATTATTGTGTGTTAGCATAACGCCTTTAGGTAAGCCTGTAGTCCCACCTGTAAACAATAAAGCTGCAAGATCGTCTGAAGGATTAAATTCTATATCTGGTGGTATTGGGGCTACATCGGAAATGAAGTCTTCAAATGTAGTAGCACCTTCCTTTGCTGTGTCTGCTTGAAGCAAGATTATATTTTCAATCTTCGCCTCTTTCTGAACTTTTTTCATTGTTCTATAATTTCCTCTATGCACGAAGACTAATCGCATATTTCCAGATTCCCTAATAATATGAGCTACATCGTTTTCTTTAAGCAAAGGATTGATTGGTACTACAATAGCACCTGCTTCCAGAATACCAATACAGCAAAAAAGAAACTCTGGACAATTTGAAGTCATAATACCTATAGTATCTCCCTTTTTTACTCCTAATTGAAATAAAGCATTAGCTAACTTACTAGAAATGTGGATTAGCTCTCGGTAGGTATATTTTTTATCAGCTGGTTTGTTGTAAACACATACATTATTAGGAAATTTCTTAGCTGTTAGTTTTATAAATTCATGGACGGGTATAGGGTCAAATTTTATAGATTTCGGTACATTTGAGGGTCTGTATTTTAACCACGGTCTGCTAAAATTCTCCAAATAAGGAGACTCGTTCTCATAATCATAAATCGGTTCCCAACTTGAGTAATCTTTCATAATAACTATAATAATAGATTTAATGAGTATTAATTAAGATTTTTAGATTTAGGATATAAAAATTTTCTCATGCTATCTTACAATTTTGTCCTATTTAAGGGTGATTATAATCAAATTTTTAATTCTCCAAGAAATCAAGAATCATTTTATTAACTTCTGAAGCTCTTGAGAGAGTCATAAAGTGTCCAGCCTCATTTATGATTTTCAATTTACTATTAGGGATTTTATTATTCATTTCTATCATGACTGATACAGGCGTCTGTCTATCGTGAGAAGCGGCGATAAGAAGAGTTTTTTGTTTAATTTCACCTAATTTATCAAAAGTATAATGTGTTTTCATAGCTTCTGCTTGATTAATTATATCTTGTGGTCTTGAAGGGCTAATCGTGCTTTCCCTAATTAAATCTTCCATCGAAAAGACTTCATAAAATCTTTTGGCTGGATGTGCTTCCATTTCTCTTCTAAACTTAATATGAAAGAGCCATTTTGATTTTTGTTTGAATGCTTTCAACGGGTCGTGTTCTAAAGTTTTAATTTCTGCAAGTCTACCCTTTTTTGGAATTTCAACCCATTCTGTATCCTTTCTACCATAATTAGTGGCAATCAAAACGAGTTTGTCAATTTTTTCTGGATAGAGAAGAGCAAAATTTTGAGCAATCATACCTCCGAATGATCGTCCTATAATATGCGCTTTTCTAATATTTAAAGACTCTATTAATTCATTCACATCTTCAGCCATCATCTTCATAGTGTAGGGAATATTTGGTCGATCACTTTCTCCAGTTCCACGCAAATCAAAAATTACTACTTTAAACTTTTTGCTAATTTCCGCAACTTGAGGTTTCCATATTTCCTTTTTTGCACCATAACCATGTATGAGAACCACAGGAAAGCCATTACCGTAAACTCGATATGATATTTTTATACCATGTATATTTGCAAAACTCATAAGTATGAATTTATACTTGTTAATAGCGAATGTAATATAATAGATTGTTAAAAAAACCTTTCCATTTAATCCTTTAATTTGGATAAAAAACCTATTTTTGTTTAATTAGCTGTAAAAGATTAAATAGGAAAGCTCAGATATATTTAATAAAGTTTATTTGTAATATTTAAAAAATTGAATTATAATTTTGCATTAAAAATATATTCAAACATATAATACAGTATAAATTACACCCTACGACAGATTATTATGGTAGACTATTCACGAATTTTGCAAAATCTCAAATTTTTCAACATTAGCACTGACAAGTTCACAATATTTGAATGGAAACCCCTAAAATCATATAAGAGTTATATTCTAGACTTAAACGTTATAAAAAAAAATCCTGTAAGCAATATCTTTTTTCATCTCTTTAGAGGAGAAATGAAAATTGTCCATATCCGATTGAAAAACTTGATTTATACTGTTGGCTCAAATAATGAAGTTCAATTTCAATTATTAGAAGCTTTTATTGAAAAAGTTTCTGAAGTATTTAACGGGATATATGATATTGAGTCTTACATAAAATATGATAATTTCTCCATTAGTATGTTTAGTTCCTTTAAAGAAGAAATTGATAATATTATTAATGACTTTAACTCATTAAATTTAGTTATGGATCTTAAGGTCCCTTGTATGGTATGTAATGGTATCCTTCCAGTAATCGTTAAAAGAAGCTTTATTGAAAACGCAGAGTCATATCCTGTCCCTATCGTATATAACCATAAAGGACATGCAATCTTATGCTTTATTGACAAAAATTACGATATTAGGGGAGTAGAATTAGTAAATGTTACCGGTTAATTTTTTTCTTTATAGAAAGATTTAATTGCATATTAACAACTTCTTATTCTATTCCGACATATAATTAAAAAATTATTGTTCTTAACATTAATTATGGCAGAAGATAAAGAACCAGATAAAGATGTTTTTTTTCAGGATGTAATTAAAAAAACTAAAACGGGTGTTACGTTCCCAAAAGAATTAAGAGAAGCGTTATTTGATGAAACTGAAGATATATTTTTTAAACTTATTGTTCCTAATGAAAAGAATAAAATTATTTTAGAGTTTTTGTCTGAAACCGAAGCAAAGAATCTCTCTGAAAAAATTCAAAGCTCTAAACCGGCGCCGTTAAAGACTGTTCCTGCAAAAGAGAAAGAAAAGGCTGCTCCGGATAAAATCGCTCCAAATTGGAGCGAATATTTTATATATGATTTTAAAAATAGAGCAAAAGTTCAACCAATTTTAGAATCTGCGTTTTATAAATTTGCTGAAACTCCAGTTAATTTAGACGATGCCATGGGTAGAGTTAAATATGCTTTAGTTTCATTTTTGACTGCTACCAAAACGGAAAACGCTAAGTTGTATTTTTCTATAATAAAACTCCTCATTGATGTAATAGAAAGGTTTAATCAGCCAAATTTGATCGATTGGATTTTTGAAAAAATTGTACCCAATATGGAAAGTAAATTCCTTTACGAACAAGCGCTTCTTGAGCTTTTAGAAATAAGTTTAAAAATAAAGCGATATGAAAAAGCCGAACTCTTTATATTCTACGTTTTAAGGAACATAGATGATTATCCTCAGTCGGAACTTTACAATATCTTCAATTCTTTTAAACAATTAGTTAAGAAAGTACGCCACATCGAAAGAACTGACAAAATTGATCTTTTATTGAAAGAGAAACTGATGGAATATGGAACAGGGGTTGAAGACAACGATTATAAAATCCAGATTGTCGAATTTTTGGAAGATTTGAATTATATTGAGCTTGCCTACAGTCTTGCTAAAGCAATACAAAAAAATTTACCCGCTGATAGCGTAAAAGTAGGCGAGATAAGGAAAATTGTGAAGCGCTTGTATACCGCTCCGATAACTGAAGATAAAATTAATTAGAAAGAATTATTAAAGCTTAATCTTTCTCCTTTTTGTTTTCCTCTTCTTTCTCTTTGTCATCAGTAAGCATAAACTCTTCTACTGCTCTTTTGATTTCACTTTCTATAATTTTCTGCTCCTTTTCTTTGATAATCCTTTGTTTTAATTCAATTTCTGCTCGAGATAATTCGCTTTCTTTTTCAATTAGTTCTTCTTTTATTTTTAATGTTTTTTCTTTTTCTTCTATTACCATCTCTTCAATTTCGCGCTCTTTAAACTCCAGTTCTAGTTTTTTCTTTTTGATTTCCAAAGCTTTCTTCTTAAGCTCGATCTCTTTATCGATAATATCTGATTCTTCCTTTTTCAATTGTTTTTTAACTTTTTTAGGTATAAGATCCGCTTCTGGTGGAACTATCGTTTCTTTTTCAAGGATTTCTTCTTTTAATTTAAGAGTTTTCTCCTTTTCTAATATAATTTTTTCTTCTAATTCATTTTCTTTTTCTTCTAATTCTATCTTTTTTTTCTTGATTTCTATTTCTTTTTTCTTTAATTCAAGCTCTTTATCACTTATCTCGATCTCTTCTGACGGAGTTTCCTCTCTAATTTCTTCAATTTTTTCAACGGTAACTATTGATTTTAAAACGGAATCTACTGATTTTTTTAACTCTTCATTTTCGGGATCTTCCTTAGCTGCATTTGTAACTGCTTTGGTGACAAAAGATGGATGCTTTCTCCCTATTGATATCAAAGCTTGAATTGCTTTTTCGACTACAAACTCTTGTTCATCTGCTAACCTTAAAGCGATTTTGGCTATAAGTGATTCGTCATCAACCTCAGCCTCTCCTCCTGCCATAAAAATTATTAGCTGAAGATCAGCTTCTCTAACATTAGGATCGTCAGAATCTAATAAATCCTCGCTATGAGGGAGGAATAAATCACACTCGTTCTCGCATAATGTTTTTAATAATAATAAGAAAGAATATCGTAAAACTGAATCACGTTTAGAAAGATTTTCTAATAAGGATGGAATATCTATAATTAGGCGTTCTATTAAGAACCTCAATACAGTTCTTCCACCGTGAAGTGATAAGAGCATTTCAATAATGTCCTCTAACCTATCAAGATAATCATCTTGAGTTGAATCTCCAAGATATAATGCGATGATGTTTACTGCGTCATCGATTCTTCCATCTTTTACGAAATCTTGGATTTTAATAATTTCAGGATTTTTTTGGTCTTTTTCAGTCATTATACCTACTTGCTATTTCTTTAATTTTTTATCCATTTAAATTTTATACATGCAAGATATAGAAATCATTATACAATCGATATATAATATTGAAAACTAATCGTAAATCTCGATACCTCAACAAAGCATTCGAATTTTTATTCATGCGAACTTCTGGTACGACACCAATATTTAGTTTTATTGCTAAGTTTTCTTTTGAATCTATATATATATTAATTTCCTTACAAAATTGGCTTAACGCGTCTAATTCTCCAGGAAATACATTCCAAATATAGTTATCGCTTTTAGAATCTTCATCCGTAGGAGGTGTTTTGCTAATTTTTAAAAGAGCATCTTTTGGGATAAAAGTTTTTATTTCAACGCAATTAGAATGGTTTAGTTTTAACTTAACTTCTGGAAAATATATCTTTGCAAATAATTTGCATAATCCAAATAATAATTCCAGATTAGAAATATTTTCTCTGTTCGCGTTACAAAGAGCATAATTTTCAATAATAAAGCAGACATGGATTTTTTCGTCGTACTTAAAGATCATAAAATTCTTATTCTTAGTTAAAAGATATTGAAAATTTTCTTCCCTATTATTAATTCTATCTTCAAAAATTTTTTTGGCTCCTTTAAAATCTTGCTTGGAGAAAAATTTATTTAGTTTTCTGTAATCACCGTGGAAGAATACATCAAAAAAATCTACTAAATACAAATATGCATCATTAGGTTTGTAAATTACCGTTTTATTTCGGAAATCTCGAAAAATAATGTTTTTATGAACGCTATAACAGAATTTAGGCTGATCTTCTATCGTAAGCCCATTTAATAACCGAAGTTTTAATAATGTTCTACGAGTGCAAAGTGGAGTTAACGTACACTGGATTCTATCGATTTCGCACTCTTTAAAACATAAATTGTCAATTCTTTTTTTTAAAAGTTCTAACAATTCTGTTTTAATCTTAGTATCGATTTCTTCTTCTAAGAATTTGTCGATATGTTCTGGTTCTAGCGGCATTTTTCGGTGATTTTTTAATTAAAATTATTCAATCTTACAATGAATGTAATATAAAACACAGATTCTAAACTTTTCTATTGGGTTTCAATTAGACTTAAAGAAAATTGTAAACTATATTAATGAGAATTTAAATATATATTATTAAAGCTAATAAAAAGGTTTCCTTAAAAAAAAGAATCTGAAGAAAATGCTTCGCCAAATTCACATTTTTCATAAAAATGATTGCATCTATAATCACACTTATGCTCTTGCACTTGGAGACGATGAATTGAATAATGTAATCAAAATCATTCAATCTTATATAGATATGCCTATGATAGGCAAAACTTTCCAGAAACCCGTGTCTGAAAACTTTCAAATATTCCACAGGTCTGACAAAGACATGCTCTTTTTGTTTATTACCGATCTTGTTGATAGTATTGAGTATGTTGGGCCTACTATCGAAAATACTATTCGGAAATTTAACGAGTTATTTCCTAAACCAGAGGATATAAATACATCTAATAACGTTAAAAGAGAGTTTGTAGATTTCTTACGAGAGCAACAATATGAACTACACTCTAAAATCGCTATCGTAGGCCCTCATAATTCAGGAAAGACTATGTTATTTAACATGTTTAAGAGTAATGGAGCTCGTCCGATTATGAATTTTGCATCAGCTTCGATCTATTCTATCGACAATTTAAGATTCGATTTATGGGATTTTGAACTAAAAGATAATTTCTCGCTTTTGTGGTCTAAATTCATCCAAGGTTCTGATTTAGTTATTCTTCTTTTCGACTTATCTAATTATCATTTACGAGTGATTAATCACTTTTTAGATTTGCAAAAACAAGAAAGTAAATTCTCCAAACTTTTAATTATTGGTAATAAACGTGATTTAGTTCGACAAGAAGATATAAGGATAATTAAAAACGAATTAAACATTTCGAATATTGAAGAAGTATCTTTAATTGACGCAGGTGCGAAAGAAAAGATTAAAAATTTAGTTGCTAAGGTTCTGAATCTTAAAAAATTACTCCCTCACAATTTCACAGAATTGTTTAACGAAGCTAAAAATGTAGAAAGTGAGGGAAACGATGTTCTTGCGATTGCCAAGTACAAGGGATTAATAAAAATTTCTAATGAATATCAAGACTTTACTTATATGACTACTCTCAAGAATAAAATAGAGAGTTTACAAGAAAGAGTTGACGAACAAGCTAAAATTAGAAAGGAAATTGACGCAAAAAAGAAATTTGAAATCCCTGGGAAAATTCAATTTACTCGAAGAATTCAAGTACAACCCTTACCAACAAGTAATGCGCTAATAAAAGCACCCCCCATAGAAATACCTAGATCCCCCACAAAGATTAAGCAAAAAACAGAAGATTTATTGTTATTTTCCACAGATGATTCTTCAGACGGGGAAGAAATAGATAAAGAAGATATTACGCTTGATATAAATAAAGTTATTTCAGAAGAAAAACGTCCTACATTAGAAATCGTGGAGGAGAAGGATGATGAATTTCCGTTAATGCTCCAGCAACTGATTGAAAAACAAGGCAGTTCGTTAACCTTAAATTTATGTGAGCAACTTTTAGCGGAACTCCAAAAAACCTTAGCTAGACCTCTCACTGTTGAGGACCTTGAATTAGCAGCAAATGTGTTTGTAAAGCACGACATGTTATAAATTTTCATTTCTTTTTTTTGATTCTATTTAAAGAGAGTTTTTCTTTACAAAAGCAAATCTTATTTATTTATCTATATTAAAATCGTTTATACTAAATGTAAAAGAAAAAATAATCAATTGTATAGAAATATGAATGCTATAGAAGAATTAAAGAAGGAATTTAGTGAAATAACTCGCCTTAATTATATTAGGGCATTACTTGGATGGGATGAACAGGTTAATTTACCTAAAGGGTCGTTTGGAGCGAGAGCTGAACAAAACGCGCTGATGAGTAAAATAGTCCACGAACGACTAATTTCCGATAAAATTGGAAAATTAATAAAAGAAGCTGAAAAGTTAACAGATTTGAATTTAATTGATAGTGCCACTTTACGCGAAGCAAAAAGGGAATACGAGCTAGAGGTTAAATTACCTACCGAGTTAGTTGAAGAAATATCGAAGACCTCCTCCCATGGATATATAAAATGGGTAGAAGCAAGGGAAAAAAATGATTTTTCTATTTTTCAACCCCTGTTAGAAAAATTGATCGGGCTCAAAATTCAGGTTGCGGAGAAATTAGATACTCACCCCGATCCATACTCGACTCTCATCGATCTTTACGAGCCTGGAGCAACATATGATTGGATTGCCAATATTTTTAACAAATCTAAGCAAAATCTCAACCATATTATAAAAAAATTGAATGTTTCGAGCGATAAACCGGATTTTTCAATTCTTACACAAAAATGGAATGTTGATAAACAATGGGATTTTAGCATGGAGGTTATTAAAGGGCTGAATTACGATCTTAACAAAGGACGTCAAGACAAATCTGTACATCCGTTTACTACATCATTATCTTCATCAGATACTAGATTTACAACTCGCATCGACGAAGATTTCTTTTCACCATGCATTTTTGGCTCGATTCACGAATGTGGACATGCTTTATACGAGATGGGATTTATGGAATCGATTCACGATTCAGTTTTAGCAGATGGGGTCTCGATGGGAATTCACGAATCCCAATCGCGCATATGGGAAAATATGGTTGGACGGAGTATGGAATTTTGGAAATATTGGTATCCTATACTTAAAAATAGTTTTCCAAACAATTTAAAAGATAAAAGTATTAATGATTTCTATCGAAGCGTTAACACAGTGCAACCTTCATTGATTCGTGTTGAAGCTGATGAAGTTACTTACGGAATGCATATTATTCTCAGATTTGAATTAGAAAAAGACATCATAGAAGGTAATGTTCGAGTTAGCGAATTACCAGAGCTGTGGAATGAACAGATGGAAAATTTACTAGGAATAACGCCTCCTACTAATTCTGATGGTGTTTTGCAAGATGTCCATTGGTCTAGGGGATCTTTTGGTTACTTTCCTACGTATTTCTTGGGAAATCTATATGGAGCTCAGTTTTATAACACCGCCCTTAAACAGTATCCTTCATTACCTAATGATTATGAAGATGGAAACTTTTCTAACTTGCTAGCGTTTTTAAGAGATAATATTCATCAATATGGCAGAATATATCACGCGAGAGATTTAGTAAAAAGAGTAACCGGAGAAGAATTAAATCCAAACTATTTTATTGAGTATTTAGAGAAGAAATTCTATCCAATTTATAATGTATAATCTTTTCTTTTTTTTTTTATTATTTGGAATAATTATAAATTACTACGAGTCTTATATTTAGAAAACAAACCCATGAACAATCCAAGTATGGAAGAATATAATGTTATTAGGAGTCAAAAAATATTCAGAAAAACTACTTCTTCCTTTAGGTAAGAAGTTAAAAAGAATACCTGCAAATATAATAACGGCTTTGGGTTTATTTTCCGCAGGATTAGCATTTTTATTCTTAATTTTCCATAATTTACCTTTAATCATAATTAGTTTAGCGTTAATAGAGTTTTTTGATCAATTAGATGGTGTTATAGCTCGTCTTCAAGGACCGACTAAACTAGGATCGTTTCTGGATTCTACATTAGATAGAATTGGAGATTATCTTATTTTTTTTGGGATTATCCTCGGGGGATATACTGAAATATATATAGGTTTGATAACACTTGCTGGCGCATTTCTGACATCATATACTAGAGCTAAAATCGAGAGTTTAGGAATCCCAAATTTGTATGGAGTTGGTTTACTGGAGAGAACAGATAGAGTCCCGATTATTTTGATCGGATCGATTTTACAAATATGGTTCCCTTTGGCTATATGGTGGACAATGATTTTGCTAGCAATTGGGACAAATATTACAGTAGTTCAAAGGATCGTGTATGCTTTTAAGAATTTCTCAGCAAAAAAAGAAGATAAGTCTCCTAATGAATGACTTACCTAAAATTGGTTCATTATTGATTCTGATATTATACAAAGCATATTTATATAGAAAGAGTTTTAATAAACATTTAATACGTTATTAAATTAATTCATTTTCTCTCAAATGAACATGTATGATTGTCTCAGAAATCAATATTAAATTGGCTATACTAGGTCAATGGGGAGTTGGTAAAACTTCGATTGTAAATACATTTATAGGAAAAGACTTTCCCGCTATGTACATTCCCACAATTGGGAGTAATATCGCCAGAAAGGAGTATAACTTATCATCTAACCATATTAGATTAAATATTTGGGATATTGGGGGACAAAGAAGTTTTAATCCCCTAAACCCGGTATTCTTTAGTAATTTAGATTCAGCTTTGTTAATTTTCGACTTAGATAATCCTAAAGAAACATTACAAGAATTAATTCAAACATATATGAAAAATTTATCTCAACACTCTCCAGAATGTATAACTTATTTAATAGGAAATAAATCTGATTTAATAAAACCAGAAGATTCAGAAATTCTTTTAAATAATATTCGTCAATATCAGATCGAAGGTTTTCCTATTATTTTTATATCAGCGAAAACCCAGGATAATATTTCTGAGGCGTTTACTCTTGTTATTTTCAATTTCTTGAAAAAAATCGAGAAAAAGAGCAACCAAAAAGAATTCACGGGAATTTCCAAGAAATTTTTAGAATCTATTAATAAAAATGAAGGGGATTTAGATTACTTAGTCATAAATTTAGAAGAAATCGATCCTAATACCCTTCATAATAAAATTACTCCAACTATTATTAAAAAAAATGTTAAATTAGCTGAAATCAAAGAATTCCCACTAAGGGAAATTAAGGATCTCACAAAAGCTCAAGAGTTTGATGTCAACAAGAGTTTAATTAAAGAAAACATTATAGATGCGTTCAAAAATAATTTCTCAATTATATCTGATCTTATAACAAATTTAAAAAAAGCTCCAATCGATTCTCTAATCAATAACATTGATAAATCCCTAGAAGACTTGGCAAATTTAAAAAAGGATTTTGAATTAAAATTAGATTCGATTTTAGAATTAGACTCAAACAAACAACAATCATAATCAATTTTTAAACTCTATATGAAGGTGCTATATAATTCCTAAAAAAGAAAAAATTGAAGAAATAACACTCAAAGATTTTCAAAATTTAATTAATCAAGTAAAAAACACAGAAAATGATATCCATTTTATAAAAGAAGAGATAAGATCAATCAAAAGTGATATTTTATATAGCCAAGAAAGGATCGAGCAGACGATTAAAACCCAAGAAGAAATTATAGTGGATATGATAAACAAGTTTAACGAAGAACTTTTAAAACACAAAACTTCCATGAAAGAAGATATGGAAAAGCTAAAAACAGAACAGGATGTCTTAAGAATTTCCTATACGATTAACGAGAAGAAGCTCATGGATAAAATTGATTCTTCTATTGCTAAGGTTATTAAAAAGCACATTGAAGGAAAAGAAAGCGAGATTTTAATGAAGATCTGGATCAATGAGTTTAAAGAGATTATAAACGATTTTGAAAAATTGAAGAAATTAAAACCAAAAGAATTTTCACTACGTTTAAACGAAATTTCTGATACTATAGAAGTGTTTAAGCAAAAGCTTCTTGAATAACTTAACCGGTTATTTTGAAAAACAAAAATTGGGCTCCTCATGTGGTTTTGTACATATAAGTGCTCGCGATATTGGTTTTTCGCTCAAGTTGCTTAAAGAGGTAGTTCTTACAGCAAAAAAACTGTTAGGCACGAAAGCGCGATGATTTACTGTATTAGTGATTTGTCATTGCTTTAGAAGTCCATCGCCCCCAATTGCAATGGTACCTGTTCCTATACCCCCTAAAGGCATCGCAGCACACCTTAGATTTTCGTTCTTTAAAGTAAAAATGTTCTTAGGTTCCATCAAGTTAGTATTATGCTAATTTTAATTTTATTTAAGATAATTACTATATTAACATTTTGAATGAAAACTTAAAATCTATAAATCTTAAGGGAGTTTTAATTTTGTTAGACTTTATAATCTTTGATTAATAATTACTTTAAATTTGATGTAATACAATTTAAATTCAATTATATAATCATAATACTCATAAGAAATTCATTTTTTGGAGAGTTTAAAATTTGACAGTCAAGACTATTATAATTGGACATGGTGCTAGAGAACATGTGATAGGAGAGACATTGGTTAGAGATGGAGCCGAATTATACGCGTTCATGAGTTCTAAAAATGCGGGATTAGAGGATTTAAGTAAGGGGAATGTAAAGATTCATTCCGAAACAGATTTTAAGGAAATCATAGAGTTTTCGAAAGAAAATAAGATTGATTTCGCTGTAATTGGCCCAGAAGCACCTTTAGTCGTTGGAATAGTTGATGCATTAGAAAGAAATGGAATTTCGTGCGTAGGTCCAAGAATTGAAGTAGCCCAATTAGAGGGTTCAAAAATATTTACTAGATCCCTTCTGGAAAAATATAAAATATCCTCAAATATCAATAGTAAGAGCTTCAGTTCTATGCAAGATGTGGAAAGTTACATTAAGGACTTAGGGGAAGAAAATATAGTAGTTAAACCAGACGGTCTCACAGGGGGAAAGGGTGTAAAGGTCTATGGAGATCATCTATTTTCTAAGCAAGATATACTGTCTTATTGCCGAGATTTAGTTGATCAAAAAGCTTCGTTTCTTCTCGAAGAGAAAGTTGAGGGAGAAGAATTTACTCTCCAAACTTTCGTCGATGGTAAGAATGTAATTGCTACTCCACTCGTTCAAGATCATAAAAGAGCTTATGAGGACGATACTGGACCAAATACAGGAGGTATGGGGAGTTATTCAATGGAAGATCACCTTATGCCCTTTATTTCACAAGAAGATGTAAACGAAGCAGTTGAAGACATGAAGAAAGTTGTTGCTGCTACTAAAGCAGAGACGGGGGTTGAATATAAAGGATTTCTTTACGGGGGATATATTAAAACCGCAAATGGCATAAAATTAATAGAATTTAACGCAAGGCTTGGAGATCCTGAAGCGATGAACGTTTTACCCTTATTAAAAACTAATTTCATTGATATTTGTATGGGGATTATTAACGGAAATTTAAAGCCAGATATTTTATTTGAAAAAAAAGCTACCGTTTGCAAATATTTGGCCCCCGAAGGATACCCTACTTCTCCAATAAAGGACGAATTAGTTGTAATTAATAAAGACAAACTGGAGCAAATTGGAGCTAAGTATTATTACGCATCTGTATATCGGGAAGGCGAAAATGTTTATACTACCTCGTCAAGAGCTATGGGGATAGTAGGGATCGCTGACGATCTAGAAAGTGCTGAGAAAGTAGCTGAACAAGGAATTGGATGCATTAGTGGTAGATTATTTTATAGAAAAGATATTGGAACACGAAAGTTACTCCAAAAAAGAATCGATCACATGAAATATCTCTTAAAATAGGATCTAATTCGACTATTAATTGGATCTTACTAGCTCTCGAATTATATTTTATAAAGATCAAATTATAATAATTTCAATTTTAAATCTACTTAGATTATGAATTGGCAAGCTAAAAACACAAATTTTAACCTATTAATAAAACAGATATTTCACGATAAAGAATCAGATAAAAGGGCAGAAGCAGCTAGACAACTTGGTTTTCTTCAAGATGGTCGAGCCGTAAACTTATTATGTCGCGCATTAAAATCTGAGGATGATCCCATTGTAATAAATAGAATAATAGAAGCGTTAGGACGAATAGAGGATGGGAGGGCGACACTTAGAATTACAGAAAAATTAGAAGAAGAAATAAAGAAACCAGAAATTGAGATAAACAAATTAAGAGTTATATTCATTATTGAAAGTTTAACTAGAATAAAAGATAGAAGAGCTTTAGAATCCATAAGTTATTTTCTAAATTCCCCTGACGAAAAGTTGTTACAACTAGCTGAAAAAGCGTTTGATGTAATCAAACCAAACTGGCGTCAAATCATCGAGAAAGAGAGAAAACAAAAATCAATTCAGGATATTTTTAAAACACCAATATAACTATTTGTTATCCAAAACAGCTATTCCTTATTCTTTTAATCAAATCAATGTGATATTAATTAAAATTAAAAACAATCAAGAATCATTCATCTGAATCTACATAAAAATCAAAAGTGTTAGAATTTGAAAGTCAGAAAAGTATGTTGCTTTGATTTAGAGGGACCTATAAGTATTTTAGATTTTGCAGCGGAAATAAGCAAATTATTAAGCAGCAAAACTAAATTTGGATTACAAAGGTACGATATGGAGATATTTTATAAGATGTTATCAGAGTACGATGATTACCTGATTGAAGTCCCAGGAGTGAAAGAAGAATTAAATATCTCCGATTACCAACCAGGAGATACGCTTAGGTTAGTAGCGCCATTATATATATCTTCGTTTTCTGACGAAGAATTAATAATGTTAGCCAAGCAAAATTTAGGACTATTACCTGGATGTATAGATCTTATGAAAAGACTCCATAGAGATTGGGATATCTATATCATCTCTACAAGTTATTCTCACTTTTCCTACACTATAGCAAAAGCGTTAAAAATTCCTACTGATCATGTGTTTTGCACCGAGCTGAACATAAAAAGTTCTAATGAGGTTTTTCATAGCATTAAATGTGATGTAGATTTACTGGTAAAGGGTATTTACCAGCAATTTGTCGACAGCGGTAAACATTTAGACGAAGTTATAAATGATTTAAACGATTTTTTCTGGAAAGGAAAAGATACTGATTATATTAAAGCTATGAACCAGATTAAAGTACGTGGAGGAAGAAGAAAGGAATTAGCAGTTGAATCTATTTCTAATCAGACTAAGGTCCCATTATCTGAAATTGTTGCATTAGGTGATTCAATTACAGACATAAATATGCTTCAGAGGTTAAAAGACGAAAATGGTCTAGCCGTTTCATTCAACGGCAATCGATTTACTGTCAGTAGAGCAAATGTCGCAATCACTACTACCAACAACTTAGGAACCCTACCTATCTTTGAATACAAGGATGATATTTATGCTTTTCTTGAAACTTGGGAGGATCTTTATGATAATTTTAAACTCAATCCTAAAAAAATTCCAAATAATTTAATATCAAAAGAAATTAAAAATTACTTTATCAAACATCAATTTATTCCCGAAATAGAGAATTTGAATAACAAAACTAAAGAAGAACTAGATTTGATTGTTAGAAAACAAGAAAGGATGAGAAAAATAGTAAGAGGATGGGCTGGAAATTTAGGGTGAGTTCACTTTATCTTTATTTCGAAAATATTTTTTATAGAATCTTCTTCCTTGTAGTAGATCGAATATAAAGAGACTTTGACTACCAATCCGTTTAAAGATTATTTTTAAAACGATTCCAAATAAAAAAGATATGAAAATGACTACAATTGTTGGGCGAAATAGAGTAATCATAAAAATAACAATAGGTAGATAGAATAAAATTGATAAAATAATTCGATTGTTATTATTCTTAATATATCTTTTTTCTGCTAAGCTTGAATAGCAATCACAACAAATTAAGGGCATGTCAATGTTAAATCTGACTTCTAAATAAATCTTTTGCATTATAGTCAACATTAGATCGATTTTATTTCCACAAAGGTTGCACTGAAAGCGAGACCGGTTTAATCTGTCTAATTCGATTTTGTCTATCTCAGATTTAGGAAAATAACAATCATCATTTAGATAATGTGAACATGAAATGCATGTTAATTGTTTTTCCATTTGACGATCCTCTGAAGGAGTCATAGCTGGTTTAATAAAATGAGGATATTTTGAATGAGTCTGGCATATGACTCGTCCTTTCTCGTCGATCTCAAAAGAAGGTTCAATAACAACCATTATATCATTAATTTACTATTATTATTATAAAGATCAGAAATTTTACTTTAATATTTTTACACAGCAATTTTAAGGAAAGAATATAATTATTAAAAATCTTTACTAAAATATAAAATAGGAAGTTAATATCCTATAAGTTTACGAGGTTTAAGATAAAAATGCTTTCAAATTCTGATTTTGGGTATAAAGCCGGTCAAATCCTTGTAAAAAGTTTTGATGACCTATATTCTGTTTTAAATATAAACTAAGAAGGTGAAAATTTAAATGTCTAACGAAGAACTAATGGCATTGAATAAAGAATTGGAAGAAAAATTACAAGAACGTACAAAAGATCTTAAAGATTTAGAAGAAAAATTTAAAACAATTGCAGAAAACTCTCTAATGGGAATTGTGATAATCCAAGATAATAGAATTAAGTTTGTCAACAAGCAATCTACAGATTTAACAGGATTTACAGTTGATGAGACGAAAGAATTAAATCCAACAGAAATTTTTGATTTCGTTCATCCAAAAGATAGAATATGGGCTTTGGAACAATTACAAAAAAAACAAAGTGGTGCGAAGGATTATTTAACTAACTATCAGTATCGAATCATTAATAAATCCGGAGAAATTAGATGGTTAGATAATTATTCCAAAACGATCGATTATATGGGTAAACCTGCCGATTTAATCTCAGTTATAGATATAACAGAACGTAAAAAAGCAGAGCAAAAGCTAAAAGAATCAGAAGAAATGTTTAGGACTATAACTGAGTATTCAGATATTGGTATCACAATCGTCCAAGATGGAAAAATAAAGTACGCGAACGAAGCGATGTTTGAAATCAATGGATATACTAGAGAGGAGATAATGGATTGGACTCCAACCGAAATGATAAACCACATATATATCGAAGATCGGCAAAGAGCTAAAGATCATCTTAAAGTAAAGCTTTCTGGAGAAATTACTCTTCCTAATACAGATTGTTACCGGATTAAAACTAAAAAAGGAGATATAAAATGGATTGAAACTTACAGCAAAACTATTTCTTACCAAGATAAATTTGCAGACTTAGCTCTTGTTATGGATATTACAAAACAGAAAAGAGCTCAAGAAAGGTTAAAAGAATCCGAAGAGAAATATCGTTCCTTGTTTGAAAATATGAATACAGCATTTGCATATCACGAAGTAGTAGTAGATGATAGCGGTAAACCAATAGATTATAGATTTATTGAAGCCAATAGTCAATTTGAAGAAATGACCGGACTAAAAGTAAGCGAAATAATCGGAAAAACCGTAACCGAAATATTACCAGGCATTGAAAACGATCCTGCAAATTGGATAGGGAAGTTTGGTAATGTTGGTCTCACAGGAGTTCCCTTAAATGTAATAGATTATTCAGAACCACTCGATCGATGGTACAAAGTATCAGGGTATTCCCCTAAAAAAGGATTTTTTGCTGTAACTTTTAATGATATTACGGATACTAAACGAGCTGAAATAAAAATATCAGAATCTGAAGAAAAATATCGACATTTATTTGAGCATTCACCATTTAGCATTGTACTTATGGATTATAATGGTAAAATCGTTGATATGAATAGAAAAACTACAGAACTGTTTGGATACAAAAAAGAAGATATTATCGATAAAAATTATTTAACTCTCAAAGGAGTCTTCCCTAAAGAAACAAAAGCCGGGTTAAGATTAGTTCGGGATTTAATCTCTAAAGGGGAACCAGATAATCCAATTTGGAAGCCTCAAATTACCGAAATATATAATAAAGAGAAAGAATTGATTTGGGCCGAATCTGAACTATCTAGCATTAATATAAGTGGTCAAAAAATGATTCAAATAATAATACAAGATGTTACAGAAAAAAAAATAGCAGAAGAAAAACTAAAAGAATCCGAACGAAAATTAAGAGAACAAAATATTGAATTGAAAGAGTTGGATCGATTGAAAACAGATTTTATTAGTATTGCGGCTCACGATTTGAAAACTCCACTAATTTCTGTCGGGGGTTATATTGATCTAATTCTCCTAAGAGAAAAAGAATTGAAATTAGAAGTAAAAGAAGATTTAAACAGAGTCTTGAATAATGCATATCGCTTAGAAGAGTATATCAATCGGTTGCTGGATGTTATGAAAATAGACGCGAAAAAAGTTGAATTAGTTAAAAGAGAAGAAAATGTTCATGATATTATTACTAGCTGTCTTTCTGATTTAGAGTTTCAAATTGAACAGAAACATCTAACGATTAACCTTGACATCTCCGAAAATCTTATGTTAAAAGTAGATCACTTCAGAATTTTACAAGTCTTTTTGAATCTTCTATCGAATGCTGTCAAATTTACTCCGAAATATGGGAAAATTGAATTATCATATACAGAGGATGATCAAAGTGTCGTTTTTAGCATAAAAGATAACGGAAAAGGTTTAACACCTGAAGAAATGCAAAAGATATTCAGTAAATTCGTTACAATTGAACAAGACATTGATGGATACTCTACTCTAGAGAAAGGAAGTGGATTAGGGCTGTATATCACAAGAGGATTTATCGAAGCTCATGGAGGAAAAATTTGGGTTGAGTCAAAAGGAATAGACATGGGTACTAAATTTAGTTTTGTTCTACCAAAATAGTATCCCCTTTTTAGAGATCAGGATAAAGTCAATATCTACAATAAAAAATTATAATAAGCTGAATTTTCTTATTCAAATTGAAGGGCTTTATTTAGCAACAATTAGAAATATATAAATCTATTGTTGTTTATAAATCCTTGAAATAATAATAACCTAAATTATGTATGGCATAAAACCAAAAATCTAATGCCGAGTTTAATAATTTCTGAAAAAAATAAAGCTGCCAAACAAATCGCAGAAGCTTTAGGACCTGTTATCGTTATTAATAAAAATAAATACCTAAAAGTGTATCAAATACCTTCAAAGAATATTTATGTTGTCCCTCTTCGAGGACATATTTTAGAATATAGAAATACAGCGCAATATAAAAGCTGGACATATACGGATCCAAGGGAGATTATTACAAATCCAAAATCAATTGACAAGGTAGCTATAAGTTATGCGAAACCCTACATCAATGCTTTAACCGAATATTCTAAGATCTGCGACGAATGCGTGATTGCAACCGATGCAGACATAGAAGGTTGTAATATTGGTCTTTTTGACGCCTTACCCTTTGTAACTAAGGCTAATAGAAATATAAAAGTAAACCAATTATGGTTAAGTTCATTAGAAAAAAAAGAAATCGTTTCGAAATATAGAAAATTAATTCCCCCGAGATGGAGTTGGGGAGAATCAGGAGAAGCAAGAGCTATAATTGATGCAATTATAGGTTTTTCAAGCACAAGAGAAGCAACAAATACATTTAAACCCATTTTAGACGAAATCAACAATAAATTTGTTTCAATTGGTAGAGTGCAAACTTCTTTACTCTATTTAATTTATTTAAGAGACCTTGAGATAGAACAATTTGTACCAGAACCATATTGGACAATTATCGCTAATCTTGTATATAAAACTCATGTTATTAAAGCTGTGCATACAAAAAATCCTTTTACTAAAGAAAAAGAATCTGAAGCGAAATCGATATATCAAAAGATTAAAAATGAGAAAATAGCGATAATATTAAACAATATAAAAGAATCTGCAGTAATCAATCCCCCAACACCCCTAAATACTTCTAAAGCTCTTGTATTACTAACTAAGACATTAAGAATTAGTGCCAAAGCTGCTATGAACACTATGAATTCACTCTATTTGAATCAAATTATTTCTTATCCTAGAACTGACAGCGATAAATACAACTCGAATTTTGACCACAAACTATACCTAGAAAATTTCAAACCTCACACCAACTACGGATCATACACAACTAAACTTTTTAAAAACAATCGAATGAATCCAACAATAGGTAAGGTTAACGCTGGAGACCATCCGCCCATTACTCCGTTAGTAAGCTTGGAACAAAATAGTCCAAAATTTGAAAATAATCTAGAGAAAAAGGTCTATGATCTCTTAGCACGACATTATTTAGCTCTCTTCGGTGAACAGGCTAAAGAATTAAGGACCAAATTGAAATTATCAATTAAAAATGAAATATTTACATCTCAAATCGTAGCGTTAACTTACAGTGGATTTTACGAAATCGCTCCTTTTTTGAAAAAGGTTTATCAACCATTATTTGAGATCCAAGCTAAGGAACTTCCAGTTAAAAAAATCTTTTTAGAAGAAAAAGAAACGCAACCACCTCCACATTACACAGATACAACTTTGTTAAAACTGATGGAGAGAGAACATCTAGGAACAAAATCCACACGTCCTACAATAATTAATATTCTGGTGGATCGTAAACTAACAAATAGAGTTGCTAAAAATCGCTTTAAAATAACAGAATGGGGCAAATTTCTTATCAGTGAATTAATCAAAGTCTGGCTACCGTTTTTAAAACCAGAATTTACCCGATTCGTTGAGCAGTTGCTCGAAGATGTCAAAGAAAATAGAAAAACAATGGATAATGTGATAAGTATCGTAAAAAAGCTATTCCTCGATTTATTTGATAAATTCCGCCAAAATAAAAATCTGATAACTTTTCAATTCGATAGTGTGAAAAGTAGTTTAAAAACAGCAATGCAACAAAATCCTATGCAGAAAAATTTTCCTCAAACTACTTCTAAATGCCCAACTTGTAAAATAAATGTCATGAATTTGGTCACAACCTCTCAAAAGAAAAGATTTCTTGCGTGTTCAGATAGAAATTGCAAGACTTATGTTCCAGTTCCAAAAACTGGAAGGATTACTATATTAAAATCTACGAAGTGTTTAAAATGCGGTTTTAATGTGTTCAAAATCCTAAAAAAGAAGGACAATAAAACTACTGTCTATTACATTTGTCCAAAATGTTGGAGCGATAGCTTTAAAGAAGGAACAAATGGATTCTGTTCTGCTTGCGAAAATTTTCAAATCTCTAAAGAGCAGTGCGTTAAAAGAAATTAAAAAAATTATTTGATTAAAGTTTAGTCCAATTTAAAACTATATTTGTTATATGCAGCTCGAGTAAGACCTACATAGTTATCTGATATTCTATAAGACAATTTTCCGTTTATTACTTTTCTTTCTACATAATCGTTTTTTAGGTGATGGTTTAACGAGTGAATCATTGTCCCTAAGGTTACAGCACCCATGTATTTCATTTTTTGTTTAGCTACTCTAATTAAATCCAACTCTGTGTGCCAATTCCCGTCAAGCAGGGAAACTAATATGTCGTTTTTTACAGGAGTTTTAATGTTTTTTAATTTATTAAATAACTGAGAATAATCAGGTTTATAGTACTTTTTAAGGATTTTCGTTTGTTCAAAACTTGTATTTTGTGGTCCTTCCATTTTTTATCACTTTACTTGAGATAAAAATTCTACTAAGATATAATACCAGAATAATATTTTTATAAAACTGTAATATGCTTGTAATATTACTATGATACCTTGAAAATCAGATGTTTATATTTTAAACGATGACTCATAGAAGGTTGTCAGGAATGCCTTCATTGAAGTATTTCGCTCTGGTTACCCAGTTTTGTTCAAATTCTGGGATCATCGCTAGGATCGATCCTCCAACCCAAACTGAGAAAATACGTTCCCGGGGAGCAATTATTTTGATGACTTGATTTTTTTTATTTCGGCGAGCTAGCTCAATTTCTAATTCTTGATAAATTCGAGATTTTATGTTGGGAAACATAGAAGAACCTCCTGATAAAAAAATATTGTTTAATAAATCTGGACGAACATCTAAGTCGCACATTTCAATTACATCCATTATGGCCTCTGGGAGAGATATTTCCTCCAATTCCATAGATGGATTGAACAGTAATTCAGGCACTTCAAACCTCTCTCTAGCTAAAGAAATTGTTGATCCATCTGGTAAGGAATATTCTTTTTCGTATTGTTCAACTCTTTTCAAATCTTCTTTATAATCAAGAGACACAAAACACGCTTTTTCCTTTAAGGCTCTTACGAGTTCTCGTCTAATTGAAGAGTCAGTCGCAAATCCTCTTTCACCTAATATTTTTTCCATGAACCTCGTTAAGGTTCTTCCACCAATATCAAGATACTTGATTGCATGGTCTAGTTTATATCCTTGATAGATGGGGGTTATTCTTGTAAGACTATCTCCGATCTCTACAACTAAGCCCGTTTGAAAACCTCCGGCGTATAAAGTAAGCATAGAGTCTAAGACAGGATAAAAAGCTCTACATTGATATTTTTCTAAGAATAATTCAAATAATTTCTTTAAATCGCTGTGGGGAAACAAAGGATGTACCGCAAATAACACATTAACCAAGCTCGGATCTACTCTTAAATTGTAAAAAATGTAATCAATTATTTTCTCAAATGAAAGCCAGTCTTGGATTATACCTTTGTTTATCGGGTAAAAAACTTTGTACAATCCTATTGATTGGATTTCGTCTCCTACATAAAAATCGTCCTTTCTAATTCCCGCATATTCGTAATCAATCTGCCTATATTTCGGTGTTCCTACGATTGTGAAGAAAACTTGAGATGGCATATCTTCCCCCCCGAAGCCTGCTTTAGCCGAAAATTGCCCAATATCTAATACTACAGTAAGGTTCATTTCTTAAACTGACAAATTACTTATATGCCTCTTTAGATAAATTAACAATTTAACCTATTTATTTTTAGCCTAATAATATCGGATGGTTAAAAATAGTTTTAATTTTGATTTCAACAATTTCCATCTCTTTTTTCCATTATTCACTTCTTTTGAAGGATTTAATAAGGTATTAAATATTTTTTCAACAAAAACGCAATAATTCATAAATTACCATGACAGAGGCAGTTGTAGCTAGAACAATCGGAATTGATTTTATTTACTTAGATCTACTTTTTATAACAATTTGGGTAATTTTTTTAATCAAGAGAAAGTATTGGACCCCAATTAAATGGGGATTACTAGGTTGGATAATTTACATTTTCGTAGACTATGTGTATTGGTATTTAATTACTCAGACAAGGCATTATACTGGACCTCTAGACCCTTTTCTTTTCTTTTTGTGGTTCTGCATTTCACCTGGATTTGTCCAATTTTCATATGTAATTGTAATGTTTGAAAAGAGAAATAGGAATGAGTTGATTTTTTGGACAATGCTATTTTACATCGGTTGGGCGCTAGTTTCCGTAGGATCCCAGCTTTTACCTCTTAACGATATAATAATTGAAGTATATAGAGATATGAACGTTGAAAACCAAAGATTAAATGAACTAATAATGGTACTTGTCAACATTATTATTGCAGCTGCTTTATATTATAAAAAAAAGCTAAGATTAGAAGATATCCTATATCTATTTTTGGTAGGAACGTTAGTTGAATTTGCTCTTGAATTTACTCTTTCAGTTTCAGGAATCCGTCAAGAACAAGGTGGTTGGAGTTTGATAACAATGTTAGTAAATACATTAATCGAATTTAATCTGGGAATCATTTTAATGTATCTGCTATGGGTACCGTTTAAAATTCGAAAACATGGAAAGTATTACTTTCAGTTAAGTTTTAGAGATTTAAAGAATATAAAGACGGATTTTGATGCCATTGCCTCACTTAGTCGAAATGGGATTATAAACGATAAACAAGTGAGAATTTATTCTAAATTGTATAAGTTACAAGATTTTTTATCAGATTTAGAATATTATGCTAAAACATATAATATTAAACCTATTGAATCGGATTTAGAGATAAAAATAAAACAGTATTGGGTTAGATAATACTATACTAGTAAAATTCTTAAGGGAGTATAAGTTGTATCAGGTATGTAAGCTTCTCCATATTGAGAATTTATTTCATTCCCACGTAAAATAGCTGTATCTTCTGCCCATTCAAGAATTCTTTCTAATACTTCTTTCTGTGATTTATATACACTATTAAAGATTTCTTTTTTTTTCTGCCAGAATTTTTCGATATCTACTACTATAAAAACTGAACCTTCTACATATTGGAACTTGCACGATGGGGATTCGTAATAATAAACTCCTAAGGGCGTCCAGTTTCTCTCATAACCTCCATATGCTTTACCCGTTGAACAATGATAGATTGCTTCTTTTGAGATTAAGGATAAATTCCTATGAATACGGTGAAAATCTGAATAATGAGGTAGTAGAATAATTTGCGGTTTTATATCTCTTATTAAGTTCGTTATTTCCGAGATATGTTTGCTATTGACATTTAATTCATCGTATCCTAATTCGATTATCCTGCATTTCAAAGTTGTCTGAATTAATTCAAGTTCTTGCTGTCTTTGATATTCTATATCTGATTTTTGATCGGATCTTGCATATCCACCCAATCCACTTGTTGCTACAACTACGAATAATTCAGAACCCAAAGCCTGATATTTAAGTATCGTTCCGCCACATGATATTATTTCATCATCTGGGTGACCCGCAAAGACCAATATACGTTTAGGAACTACTACGGGAATATCGTTATCTCTAATAATAGAATTGTTATTCTCCATCTCTATTAAATATCTGATAATTTAAAATAAAAAGTTGTTGAATGAAAAAGAAAAAACTAAGAATTAGTAAATTAAAGATTAAAAAGAATAACAAAAAATATTATAATGTGTTCTTTAATCTCCTCTCATTATTTTCTTTAAGCGATTCAATTCTTCTAACATCTCGTCGCGTAAAGAACTCAATCCACCACCAGCTTGAGGTGCAGCTAATGGAGCCGCTACTCCTGGTGATGTTGTAGGTGCGCCAGGTGGTCTTGCAGGAATACCCATAGCAGGAGCTGCAGGTGGAGTTGGTCTTTTAGCAAATGATGGTGTTTGAACCAATCCCTTATTTGGTGCTTGAGGGGGACCGCTTCCAGCAGTAGGAGGTAATTTTGGTGCAGGTGGTAAATCAGAGCGTCTAGGGGGTCCACCCGTGACTGGTGCTTTAGGAGGTGCTCCACTTGCAGGTCTTTTTGGAGGGCCAGCTCCAGGCGATTTAGGAGGGCCACCAACCGTAGGTGAAGCGCTCGCAGTAGCAGTTGGTGGTGCTTGTTGTGCAGCTCCAGGGCTACCACTTAGTAAATTAAACAAAGTACTGGCGGCGGCAGTTTTTGCTTGTCCCGTTGAAGCACCTACGACTTTTTTAGAGGATGAGCTAACAGTTTTTAATTCTGGTTCAATAGAGACATCTTTCAAATCTTTCAAGGCTTTGTTTAAAGATTTTTTAAAATCGTTAATCCCTTTTACAGTTTCTTCTAAATCGTCAGAAAGGGATGTTAAACCTTTTTTCATAAAGTTTATGACTCTCTCCATCTTCTTATATTCTTTCGAAACCAATTTCCCATCAATTCCTCTAATTTTTTATATTTTTTTATGGAATAATATACAGTTATAGTAGTAATTGTATTATATTAATTTATATTTTTATTTTTATTTTTTTATAATACTTGAATCGCATCTTAGTTTTCACCTTAATTAAATTAGTTCCTTACAATCTAAAATTTTTTCAAAAAAAAAATACAATTAAAAATAGCAAATCTAATATAATTATATATCATATTTCATTTGTATCTATAATAATTAGTTTTCAATATTAATAGGTGTGTGAATATTCCAAAAAGAGAACTCTTCATCAAGCGTGTATATGAGATCGTAAATGAATTGAAAATTCCTTTAATCGATGAAAGGGTATATGAAAAAGCCAACTTTAGTACTAGCTCAGCAATAGCGAATGTAGTGTTTAAGTTCGAAGAGGATGAATCTGTGATAAGGGGTTTTTTAGGTTTAGCTGAATACTTTCATACTGTTGTAATTAAGGTTAAAGATCAATTTTATATCCCTCATGCTACGATACTCTTTAAATTGCTCAGTACGTAAATTTCTATTTTTTTACTTTTCTTTTATTAAATAAAAAGATAATAATTTCTCAATTAACTCCATCTTCTTTATAAAAAAATATAAATTATTATTTAAAAGAAGTTATTTCCAATCTTGATGGGCATAATTATATAAGAAAGAAGATAGTCCAGTCAAGATTTCATAGAGGAAACAAATTAAATCGCTTCAATGTGAAGCACTAAGTTAAATCTTAAATTTCTAGGATATATCTTTCTTTTTACTTAAAA
>JABXKD010000035.1:28459-36780 GCA_013375475.1 Promethearchaeota archaeon | reverse complement strand
ATTGTCAGAAATTTTAGGAATTAAACTTGATGAATTTAATTTTTTTAAGGGGATGACTTATCACCCTCAAAAATCAACTAAAGAAGGGATTTTTCTCTGTGGTGCTTGTAGGGAACCAATGGATATTCCAAATTCAGTAGTAGACGCAAGTGGAGCAGCAGCTAAAGCAGCTGAAATAGTGATGAGGGTGTGAGAGAAATCGTAGAAGAAGATATTAGAATTGGAGTATTTGTATGTCATTGCGGTACTAATATTGGTGGTGTGTTAGATGTTCCGTCTTTAGCGGAATACGCTAAAACATTACCACATGTAACTTATTCCGCTGATAACCTTTATACTTGTTCCGAGGTAGGATTAACTGAAATTAAGGAAAATATAGAAGAACACAAGTTAAATCGCGTTATCGTAGCTTCTTGTTCTCCTAGAACTCATGAACCATTATTTAGAGCTATATGCCAAGAAGCGGGTCTAAATCCTTACTTATTCGAAATGGTCAATATTAGAGATCAGGACTCTTGGGTTCATATGAAAGAACCAGAAAAAGGAACGATTAAAGCTAAAGATCTTATTAGAATGAGCGTTCACAAAGCTGCCTTATTAGAACCGCTAGAAAGAATAAAGGTGGCGATTAATTCTTCAGCGATTGTTATAGGAGGTGGAATAGCGGGAATGACCGCAGCTTTAAACCTAGGAAATCAAGGATTTGAAGTTTCATTAATCGAAAAGGAACAAGAATTAGGGGGACTTCTTAGATCCCTTAATAAAGTATATCCAAGTAATGAGGATGCTTCAAATTTATTAGAGTTTATTGATGTAATCGAATCTCACGAAAAAATTAAAGTGTACAAATTTTCAGTAATTGAAAAAGTTGATGGTTTCATTGGAAATTATAAAGTTTCTGTTAAACAAAACAAAAAAACCATTGAAATAGACGCGGGGGTAATTATTATAGCAACTGGTGCAATTCCTTTATCTCCAGATGGTTTGTATGGATATAACAAAAAAAACATAATTAGCCAACTGGACTTGGAGAGTTTATTGAAAGGCAATCAAATTAGTGCTAATAATATTACTATGATACTGTGTGTCGGTTGTCGAAATGAGGAGCGAAAATACTGCTCCAATATTTGTTGCATGACAGCAATGAAAAACGCCATGCTAATTATGGAAAAGAATTCAAACGCTCATATTACTATATTATTCCAAGATATCCAAGCATCTGGAACGGTCTACGAGATGTATTACCGGAAAGCTAGAGAAATGGGTATCTTATTCATAAAATATTTACCAGAAAAACCTCCAGTTATTAAGAAAAGTGTGGTGAAAGTATATAGCGATTCACTGAACCAAGAAATTGAAATACCACAAGATCTTGTAGTCTTATCCACTCCTCTTATCGCTAACGAGGATTCAGATAAGTTAGCGAAAATGCTGAAAGTTCCGTTAGAAGAAAATGGTTTCTTTTTAGAAGCTCATGTGAAACTAAGACCAGTAGATTTTGCTACTGATGGTATTTTTGTGTGTGGTTCTGCACATTGGCCTGCTGATATCGCCGAAAGCACTAGTCAAGCTAATGCAGCGGCCTCTCGAGCCTCCAGAACTTTATGGAAAGATACTTTAGAAGTGGAGGGTTCAACTGCAGAGGTAATTGAGGAATTATGCATAGGATGTGAAGCTTGCATTAAAATTTGTCCTTATAAGGCTATTACGAAAGACGAAATTACGGATACTGCGGTTGTTAACAAAATAATATGCAAAGGATGTGGATTGTGTGGCGCGAGTTGCCCCAAAAAAGCAATAATAATTCATCACTTTACTGGTGATCAGATACGAGCAGAAATATTTACTTACGGAGGAGAAGTTTAAATGACATTTGAACCTAAAATTTTGGGATTTTTATGTAATTGGTGTTCATATGCAGGTGCAGATCTCGCGGGCGTTAGCCGTATTCAATATCCAACTAATATTAGAGTAATTCGTGTAATGTGTTCGGGTAGGGTTGATCCATCGTTCGTTGCAGATGCTTTCATCCATGGAATTGACGGAGTGCTTGTTTTAGGTTGTCACTTAGGAGATTGTCATTATTTAACTGGAAATTATGAAGCTGAAATTAAAATGAACGCTCTGAGTAAATTATTAGATTTAATTAATTTTTCTAACCGAATGCGTCTTGATTGGGTTTCTGCCGCTGAAGGAAATAGATTCGCTCAAATCGTATCGGAATTTACTAATCATATACAAAAATTAGGACCATCTCCAATAAATAAAAAAAAGAATAAACCAGAAATAGTTGATGGTTTACAAGCTGTTAAAAACGTTTTAGAAGACTCGAGACTAAGAGGGTTAATTGCTAGACAAAGAGAATTAGTTACTGATGAAAACGTTTATGGGGAACAAATTTCAATAGAGAAATTTGAAAATCTTATTGAGGAAGTCATTAGAAATGAATTCATTCGTCATAAAATCATAATCAAAATAAAAGAAAAGGGGAAATCTGTTCCTGATATAGCAAATGAAATTCATATTAAAGCGAGTGAGGTGTTAGAGCACATAGTTGTTCTAAGGTCAAGAGGTTTAGTCGATGTCGCTGAAATCAATGAGGAAATTCCAACATTTATTTCAATTATGGGGTGATAAAAATGGAAAAAGTGGGCTCGGTTTTAGTTATTGGAGGCGGAATAGCAGGTATACAAGCTTCGATGGATTTAGGTGACTCTGGTTATAAAGTTTATTTGGCAGAATCTACAATGAGTATTGGAGGTGTGATGTCCCAGTTAGATAAAACGTTTCCAACAAATGATTGTGCCATTTGTATCCTCGCACCAAAACTGGTTGCCGCAGGGCGTCATGAAAATATCAATCTTTTAATTAATACTACTCTCGAAAAAATTACAGGGAAGCCAGGTAATTTTAAAGTTGATCTAAAGCAACAATCTCTGTTTTTAGATCAAGAAACATGTACCGGTTGCGGTGTATGCGCTCAAGAATGCCCCGTAGAAGCAATCGATTTCTTTAATGAAGGGCTCTCAAAAAGAGCTGCAATATCCGTTAAATTCCCTCAAGCTGTTCCTTTAGTGTTTTCTATTAATCAAGATATATGTATAGGTTGTGGATTTTGTAAGGGCGTATGCAAAGCTAAAGCTATAGATTATACTCTTAAAGATAAACAGACTTCGCTTAATGTAGGAGCTGTAGTCCTAGCACCGGGGTTTGATGAATATGATCCAGAACCTACGCACCATTATGCTTTTGGAAAATATCCTAATGTAGTCACCAGCATTCAGTTTGAGCGTATATTGAGTGCTAGTGGTCCACATTCTGGTCTTATTCTTAGGCCATCAGATGGGATTATCCCCAAGAAAATTGCATTCTTACAATGTGTGGGTTCCAGAGACAAAAAACATGGTGGAGAATATTGTTCTTCTGTTTGTTGTATGTATACTGCAAAAGAAGCAGTAATTGCTAAGGAACACATGCCAATTGTTCAACCCACTATTTTTTCAATGGATATTAGAGCATGTGGAAAAGATTTTGATAAGTATATTGATCGCGCTCAAGAAGAATACGGAGTAAAATATATCCGCAGTAGAATTTCAGCCGTGAAAGAGATTCCAGAATCGAACGATTTAATCCTTAATTACGAGTCTGAAGATGGGAAGATAGTTGAAGATGTTTTTAATTTAGTCGTTTTAGCAGTAGGAGCGATGCCAAATCATAGTACTCAAGAGTTAGCGAAAAAATTAAAGATTGATTTGAACGAAGAATTGTTCTGTAAGACAAAACCATTCTCTCCTATAGAAACATCTCGAGAAGGAATTTATGTTTGTGGGATGTTTTCAGAGCCAAAAGATATTCCAGAAACTGTAGTCGAAGCAAGTGCTGCTGCTGGAGCTGTTAATATTTTATTGTCTGAGGTTAGAAATACTTTAATTACAGAAAAAAAGCTCCCGAAAGAAATTGATATTATTGGAGAACCTCCCCGAATTGGAGTTTTTGTGTGTCATTGTGGAATTAATATTGCAGGTGTTGTTGATGTTGCTGATGTTGTTGATTATGCAAGTAAATTACCTGATGTAACTTATGCTGAAAAAAATTTATACACTTGCTCAGCTGACACCCAAACAACTATAAAAGAAAAAATTAAGGAATATAATTTAAATCGAGTGATAGTTGCTTCATGTACACCTAGAACGCACGAACCACTATTTCAAGCAACAATTAGGGAAGCGGGGTTGAACAAATACCTATTTGATTTAGCCAATATTCGAGATCAATGCTCATGGGTACACATGCATGAACCAAAAGAAGCCACAGAAAAAGCTAAAGACTTGGTAAGGATGGCAATCGCGAAAGCTCGCAATTTAATACCGTTACAAGAGCAGCAAGTGCCTGTAATACACAAAGGAATGGTGATTGGTGGCGGTGTATCCGGAATGACGGCAGCGCTTAACTTAGCAAATCAAGGATTTGAAGTGTTTCTCGTGGAAAAAAGCAATGAACTAGGTGGTTTTTCGAAGAATATATTCCAGACTATAGAAAATTACGATGTTCAAGATTATCTTTCAGATTTAATTAAAAAAGTTAAAGATCATAAACTCATTAATATTTTTATTAATAGTAAAATCAATTCAATTGGCGGATATGTGTGTAATTTCACAACTAATATAACTTTTGGTGATGATAAACAAACAAAGGAATTTCAGCATGGAATCATTATCGTTGCGACTGGTGCTCATGAGTACCAACCAAAAGAAAGAGAATTTCTTTATGGGAAAAATGATAAAGCAATTTTGCAATCTGAACTAGAAAATGTCTTATATACTAAGCCAGAGAAACTCGAGGATGTTAACACATTAGTAATGATACAGTGCGTTGGTTCTAGAAACGAAGAAAACCCCTATTGTAGCAGAATGTGTTGTGCTGAAGCTATTAAAAACGCAATAAAAGCAAAGGAAATTAATCTAAAATTAAATATTGTAGTTCTCTACCGGGATATAAGAACTTATGGATTTAAAGAAAAGTATTATAACTTAGCAAGGGAGAAAGGAATTGTTTTCATCCGATTTGATCATGAAAAACCTCCTGAAATCGTTGAAGAAGGCACTAAATTGAGTGTAAATATAGAAACACCAAAGTTAGGTAGTATTTCAATTAAGGCAGATTTAATAGCACTAAGCGCAGGTATTGTTTCTGATGGAGAAGAAAATGAAAAATTAGCGAAAATGCTGAAAGTGCCAACAAATAGTGAAAACTTCTTTTTAGAAGCGCATGTGAAACTAAGACCTTCAGATTTCGCAACTGACGGTATATTCTTATGTGGTACCGCGCGTGGAACCGCTACTATTACCGAAAGTATCGCTCAAGCATTATCAGCAGCTTCGAGAGCGACTACGATTTTATCTAAGGACATTCTCGTAACAGAAGGAGTTATTTCAAAAGTCAATCCCGCATTATGTATAGGCTGTAACCGATGTGCTGAAGTTTGTAATTACGGAGCTGTTGGAGTAAAATATGAAGAAGGTAAGATGATCTCCGAAGTAAACCCCTTGTTGTGTAAGGGGTGTGGAGATTGCGCCGCGGAATGCCCCGCTGAAGCAATTACAATGAGCCATTTTGGAACCTCCCAGATCGAACCAATGATAGCTGAAGCAGCACGCGTGGAATTCGGAAATGGACGACCAAGAATTATAGCATTCTTATGTAATTGGTGTAGCTATGCTGGTGCTGATCTGGCTGGAGTAAGCCGATATCAATACCCTCCTAATGTTAGAACAATAAGATTGATGTGTTCTGGAGGTTTATCTAAAAGCCTAATATTACAAGCATTTTTAGAGGGTGCAGATGGAGTTTTCGTGGGAGGGTGTCATATTGGAGATTGTCACTATATTGCTGGAAATCAGGATACATTAAGAAGAACAAATGAAATTGAGTCAGAACTAGAATCCATTGGTATTAATCCAGAGAGATTTTTACGAAAATGGGTTTCTGCAAGTGAAGGCAAAATTTTTTCAGATACTATGATAGATTTCGTCGAGAATATAAAAAAATTAGGACCAATTAAATCAGATTTTAAAAGTAAGTCAATTGAAGTATTAAAATAAAGAGTTAGGATGAAAAAAGGAGTAGAATTAGAATGATAATTACGCAACAAAAAAATATTGAAGAAATATACGATATGATAAAACCGTATTCAAAAATTTTAGTGGCAGGATGTGACGGTTGCTGTCAACCTCCTCGCTCCATCAACGAAGCAAAAGTATTAGCGCAGATGTTAGAATTAAAAGCAAGGAGCGAGGGGAAAGAATTAAAATGGAAGGCTATAACGGTGCTGAGACAATGCGATGATAGAATTGCAGCAACAACAGTTCGTCCTTTTATTGAACATTATGATGCAATTGTATCTCTATCCTGTGGTTTGGGAGTTGTTATGATGAATAGAATATTCGATAACATTCTAACATATCCAGCTCAAGATAGTAAGTTTGGAGGAGCAGAAAATAACGCTGAAAATAATTTTGCTGAATACTGTGAAACATGTGGAGAGTGTTTATTAGGTGTTACAGGCGGAGTGTGTCCTATGGCAGGTTGTGCTAAAAACTTGAGTAATGGCCCGTGTGGAGGCACAGTTAACGGTAAATGCGAAGTTGGTGGCTATACACACGAGTGTGCCTGGATAAAGATCTATGAACGTCTTAAGAAATTCAATAGGCTTGATCTCTTTAACAAGTATCGTCCGCCAAGAAATTATAGGCTATGGAGTAGCCCCAGATTCATAGAGATAAATAAAACATTCACAAACGAAGAAACTGAACCTCAAAAGGAGGAGAATTAAAAAATGGCAAAAAGACCAGCATATAGTAATTTAGTAAAAACAATGAAAGAAGGTAAGTTTTTATTTACTGGTGAATTAGAGCCTAAAAAAATGGTTGATTTGTCCTCCATTCTGCATTCCGCTGAGGAAATGAAGAAAACGGGAAAGATTACTGCGGCTAATGTCACTGATGGACCACAAGGAGACGCTTACACTTGCTCTTTGGTACCATGTCATTTAGTTCAAGAAAAAGTAGGGCTAGAGACCATCTGGCAAATGACCGTGAGAGATAGGAATAGAATTGCTTTGTTTGGTGATATTTTAGGAGGGGCCATTCTTGGATTAAGAAACCTTCTAGCATTAACAGGAGATCATTCAGCGTTAGGAGATAATAAAAACGCGAGAGCAGTATATGATTTAGATTCCACACAATTAATCGATCTCGTTTCTAAAATGGTAGATGATGGTACTGATTTAGAGGGAAATGAAATTGAGGGTGGAAAGATTGAAATGAATGTGGGATGTGCCGCAAATCCGAATTCAAATCCAAGAGAACCCGAAATTCTAAAAGTAGGAAGAAAAGTAGAAGTTGGTGCAGATTTCATTCAAACTCAAACGTCTTTTGATATCGACGATGCTAAAGAATTCTTAAAAGATTTAGAAAAATTCAATATTCCTGTATTACTAGGATTATTTCCGATAAAGAATTACGGTATCGCTTGGTATTTTAACGAATATATCCCTGGCGTTTCGGTTCCTAAGGATCTTTTAAGCGCTCTAAAAGGGGTAAAAAAAGAGTTCAAGGAAGATAAAAAAAAACGGAACGAAGCTATCGATAAAATTAATATTGATTTTTTTGAACCGTTTATCAAAGAAATCCAGAAGACTACTAAAGCTGCGGGCATTCATTGCATGGCTGTTCACTACGAAAGACTTTTTGAGCCATTATTAAAGAATTTTTAGTTAATAGTGTAATATAAAATTTAATTTTAACAATTTTTTTACTGCATTTGAACAAATTGAAAGAGTATGATATAATTATGAAAAATTTAGATGAGAAAGATAAACAAATTCTAGAAATGTTAATCGAGGATTCAAGAAGACCATATCGAGAAATAGGAGAAGAAATAGGAATGAGTGAATCCACCGTAAGAAAAAGAGTTATTAAGCTTCAAGACGAAAATGTTATAGAGAAGTTTACGATTAAAGTATGTAGAGAGGACGAACACTGTATAATAGCATTTATCACATTGATCCCGAGAAATCAATCCGAATTAAAGGAATTATTGCGAGAAGCCCAAATTCTTCCCCAGTGCGAAGAAGTTTATTTCTTAGCGGGAGAATGTGGCATTCTCGTTAAAGTCAATGTTCCCGAAATAAATGAACTCGATGCAGTTATTGAATCTTTTAGAGGTAGAAGCGATGTTAAAGGAGTGGAACGAGTTTGTGTCGTTTTGAAACCAATTAAGACCGTTTCCCAAAATGAGAAAGTTCCTATGTAACTAATTAA
>JABXKD010000035.1:0-28359 GCA_013375475.1 Promethearchaeota archaeon | reverse complement strand
ACTTCACTTAAAGCCATAAACGAGTTAATTTCGTCCAAATCTTCACCAAAGTGAATTCGAGATATCTTTCTTGGGGTTAATGGATTTTTTTTTATTACTTTAGAAATATCGTTAAGCCTATTCGCGTGGTGTTCTTTTATTGCTTTAATTCTCTCATGGGGATTAAAGATTATATCTTGATGAGCGGGAAAGATAACTTTAGGATTCAACATATCAATTCTATCTAATGATTGAAGGTATTGATCAAGTACGTTCTTGAAATTATAGTCTATATATTCATCAGCGAGAAAATCAGGTATAACAAAATTGCCTATGTGTGGTGTAATGCGACTTAAAATATGATCACCGCTGAAAAGATATTTCTTTTTTGAGTTAAAAATACAAATATGCCCAAAACTATGACCTGGGGTCCATATTATTTCTAGATCGTTTAAAATCTTATCACCATCATGCACAATTTTATCTGGTGGGTAATGTCTCCTTAAACTAGGCCAGTAGGTAAAAAATTGTACAATTCTTAACCTTTCCTCTTCACTCAACCCATATTTCTTCATTTCTAAAGAAATTTTAGTAGCTTTTTTTTCAATTTCTTCCTTATTTGATCTATCTGTTTCCCACTCTAAGAGTTTATTAGTTATGTTATGCATAACTATCTTTAACTGGGGGTTCTTCTCCTTAAATTCTTGAATTAGCCCAATATGGTCTAGATGGTTATGGGTTATTATGCAAATATTGATATCCTCAATATTAAATCCAACATTGTTGATTTCTTGTATAAATTTCTTCTTCCATGAGGGACTATTGAAACCTGCATCGATTAGAACAGTTTGGTCCTCTAATTTAAATAGGTAACTGCATACGAATTTCACTTGAAAAGGGACATCAATTTTAATTCGGTAAACACCATCAATTTCATCGATTGCAGATTTAAGTTTAGACAAAAAAAGTACCCAAATATCAATTAATAAATGTTAATTGGGAAAATAAATAAACCAATTTTTATTTTGCCTTTTAAATCGACAAAAAAGAAAAATAAGATTTGAAAGATAATTTTAATCTCTTAAACCATAATACATCAGCCAAAAACTAATGAGATAACCGATTCTTACGAAAATTACCATAAATCCTGGTTCTGTTAGACCCTCCAGTAATCCAAAAATGCAGAAGCAGATTGAGCCCGCGGATAAGTAAAAGAATTTCTTTTTCAAAATACCTGTCGACTGAAAACTTTTTATTAAAAAACCAAATCCAAGAATTACTAAAATTAAAAGCAACATTAAGGCCATTATTATTCCAGCTGGCGTAAACATGTTTACATTATAATCAATTAATAATTCTCCTGCAATAAGTAGAGGAACAAAATTGAAAGTGCCCATCGGATCCATGAAGAAAAGAATTTCAAATAAGATGCATATAACAATAATTATTACCATTAGGTACCACTTTCTCTTTGGTATCAATAGTTCTACTCCTATGTACAAAGCAAGAATCACTACGGGGGCAAACCAAATGTAACTTAATATCCCAACTAAACCATAAGAATTATCTAAGTTGGACCCTGTTGCCAGAACTACGAGAAAATCAGTAAAAACCCCTAAGTACATAAGTCCCGCTAATATATTTACTATACCTAATATTGTTAGAATTTTGGCGTTAGTCTTTCTCGATTTATATAAGAAAAAAAGCCCAAAAATAAAGCCAAAGATAACAACTCCAGAAGCAGTAATCCCATCTATCCACCCAAAAAAAGTTAACACTTCATAATCCCTCTTTATTTTTAATTTACTTATAAATATATAAAATAACTTTAATTTAAACTGTTTCAATCACCTTTAAGAATGAGAGTGATATTTAAAATCCAAAGCTAAGAAAATGTAAAAATTAACAGTTCGGGAATAAAGCTAATAGATTTGTTGGAATTAATTATTTCTGTTTCTCTTTCTTCTCGAAAAAAAGTGTTTTTTTCATGTCAAATTCTAATTCTCGCAATTTAATCTTAATTTCGGAGGGATTGTAATCCTTTTTCAATAGATCAATAATTGTTTCCTTTAAAATCTCGAGGTTATCAACTGCGCATTGGTAAAATATGTTCCCCTCATCCAAATTCATTTGTAGAATTTCGTATAATCCGTTTAGAGAGTCTCGGATTTTCTCGTAATGCTCCCAAGCTTTATCTAAATCAGACTGAGTATCTCGACTAGCCATTAATTTAATAAAATGAGAAGTAAAAAAAAACTTTTTCCTTATAATACAGTTTTAATTCTACCAACTAAATCCTTAGCGTCTGAGGCTCCGGATTCAAGAACCTTAAAGACTTCTTTAGCATCGACTTTTAAGGCTCCATGTAATAATTTTTCAAAACCAATTCGGGTATTTAATCTCTCTGTTTTTTGAAGATGAAAAATTACTCGCCCTAATTCATTTTTTAAAATACCTGATTCGGCTTTTAAACAAGTTTCTAATAGGATTGGAGCTAACTCATCAATAGTTTCTTGGGTTACTCTACTGGCAAACGAATACAAACTATTTATTTGCTCATCCGTAAGGTTTATTACTTTTTCTTTAAGCTTTAATATTTCCATTTTTTTTATCACACTTTTTTAATCTTTTATTATGTTTTTTTTTTCTAAATATTGTTAGACTAGTTAAGTATTTAAATGTAATGGGAAATTATCCTTAGCCCGTTTTACGAGATCGGGCGAATCCTCAATAAATTGACTTTTTCTGAATAAAAAATAAACGAAAAAGGAATTCGTTATTTGGGGGGAAAAAAGTCCCTCAAAATTGCATTAAAAACAGAAAAATGATCAAGAAATGAATTTTTTAAGATTTTCTTTTCCGTTTTCCGCACTATTTAAAAGAATTTGTCTGAAATTAGTTAATTTTATTCATCAAAATGTTGTCAAAAATGTGAAAAAAGACTCACAACTTATTGGTTCAATTTATACTAATTCCAAAAATATTTTCGTCCCGAATTTGTATTTCATTAAAATATATAAAAAAAAGAGAATTTTATAATTTAACTAGAAGTACCCAAAATCCCACCTATTAGCCCTATAACACCGCCACTGAGCAAAACATAGGTTCCTAATCCTACTCTATCTATAGCAATATGTAAGGGATAAATACCGTCTACTAATGGCAACTCCGTGAAAAATAGAAATTTAACAAAAAATATACTAAATACCCCATAATAATGAATATATATTATATATACGCCCATCCCTATCGCGAGAAATGAACCAATTATAGCAGCTGCTCTACGCTTTACACCTATGATCAAAAAAATCCCTGAAAACAAAAAGATAACGAATAAAATTGCTATAATAATATTTACTATATCACCTTGTTCAAATATAAAACCTAGATTTTGGATTAATCCTAAACCATAAGAATATGTCATATGAAATTGACTAAAAGTTAGAAGGTATGTTGCTACTAGTACTAATAGTCCACCGATAATGCAGAAAATCTTTCCAGTTCTCATTAAAATTCACCTTCGGTAATCACATATTTATCAATATCTGACATAAGTTAATTTATAAATATGTTTTTTAAATATTTAGTTTTTCAATCAAAAGATAAGGTGATATATTTATTAACATTTTAAATAGCGATTTATATTATTCTAACTATATATCTTTTTAATTTAACAGAATTTAAACAGATGAGATATAACATGGAAAGAGAATTAGAAAAAGACTTATCTAAAATAAGTAAAAAGGAACGATTTCAAGGAAAAATGGTCAAATATGTCTCCGGAGTTGGAAAAATTCTACTATTCATACTTCCTATTCTTCTATTGATAGTAACCATTCTAGCTTTTATTTCAGTATTGGATTTTACGTTAAAAATAGTTTTCTTCGTAATCTTAGGATTATACGCCTTTAATTCAATAATGCTATTTCTTGGAGCAAATTCTACGAATTCTTCTCTTAAATTAAGATTAAAAGTTGAAAGAAAGAGAGGAAGACCAATCGATTCGTTAGATGGCTTCGAAATGTTGTTTTCTAGCGTTAAAAGAGTTGTTAACTTGTTAAAAATCATTTCAACAATATGTTTTATAGCACTTATTTTGTTCTTGGTAATGTTGTTGCTCGGAGATCTGAACTTAGGATTTGCAGCAGCAGGATTTGCTCTAATTGGGTTGGGCTTGGCAATTATTATTCGGAGTTTAAACCTTAATATTCACGATGTAAACGGTCTTCAAGATTTCTATAAGCCTACTACTCATCAGATTTTTCTTGATAACTTTTTCGGAGAAGTTTTTTCAGATCATTTAGATCCGGTTACTTATCTTAAATGGGACGAATACTTAGCAGGGATAGATAAAATATTAACACCGACTTTTATTCAAAAGGTTAAAGAAGCCGAGGAAGATGAATTACCGTTAACATTTGGGATTGAATCAATATTATTCTTATACTACTTGCGATATCAAGGCGTTTTAACGGACGAAAAATTTACACGTGAATTAAAAGAGGTAATTAATGTAGATTCTGCTTCTTTTGATGTCACGAAGGGGTTATTAATTGATGGTTTGTGGTATTTCTCTACTTCTGATATCTATAAATTATTCGATTACATTAAAAAATACAATCCTGGCTTTTTTAACATCATTGATAGACTCCAATTAGAACTTGCTGATAACATTGAACGGCTTTCAAAAGATCCAATTTATATGGATTCTTCAGCACAAGAAGTCGTATACTTGAATTCAGAACTGAATGTGATGGTTTTTCTCTACAATAATGCTCCTGAAGATAAGAATTACGCTATAAAAGTAGTAGCTCCTGGTTTTGAACCTAGCAAATTGAAGTTAGATATCAAAGTCGAAGGAAGAGGAAGCTTTTTAATTCCGAATAAACCTATTCCCCTTATTTCTTCTGAAGGTGCTGATATTGCAGGTACATTATCAACTATGCTAGAAAACGGAGATACAACTTGGTTAACTTTAGAGCCAAGAGAGACGGGAGAACAGACCATACAGATTTTTTTAATGTCCTCTGATGGCACTATTATAGAAGGAAAAACAAGAACTATAAAAGTTACTAAAAACATTAAGGACTATTTGAAAAAACTAACCTCCATTGGTTCCTTACTTGGGGGGTTGGCCGTTCCATTAGCAAAAATCCTTCCCACTTTAATACAATAACCTTATTTTTTTTTTATTAATCACAAGGTCTGATTTGAAAAGTTTTCGATCAGTTAATTTTCATAATTCGATAAAATTATCATTTTGATAAATTTAATTGTCTATTTATTGTAATAATTAAGTTAAAATGGATTAGATAATTTTCTCTAAATATTATTAGATTAAAACTAAAAGTCTAAAAAAATCAAAATAAAGGGATTAAAAATAATGGTTGTAATAACTACAAAAAAACCAGAGGAAGAAGTTTTTGAAGCTCTCAACAATTATAAGGTTAAAAATGTATTAATTGTGAGCTGTGGAGTTTGTGCGGCTCTCTGTCAAACAGGGGGGAGTGAAGGGGCTGAGGAATGGTCGGAAAAACTAAAAGAAAGGGGTTTTAATGTTACCAATGCAATAGTGAGCGAGGATGTTTGTGATAACCGTGTGATGAAAAAAGACTTACGCAAAATTGATGATCAAGTTAAAAAATCTGATGGTATTTTAACTTTATCCTGTGGTTTAGGGGTACAATCGATTATTGAAGTTCTTACGAAATCTCATCCAGAAATACCTGTTTTCACGGCTAATAACACTGAGTTTATAGGAATGACAGAACGCATCGGGCGTTTCTATATGCGTTGTCAAGGGTGCGGTGATTGTTTGTTAAACGAAACTGGTGGAATTTGTCCTGTCACAACTTGCGCTAAAGCGCTTATGAATGGACCTTGTGGAGGAATGGTGGACGGGAAATGTGAAGTGGGCGATTACGAGAAAGATTGTGGGTGGATATTGATATATAATCGTCTAAAAGAGTTAGGTCGTTTAGACTTATTCACAAAATTAAGAGACCCCATAGATTGGAGTAAGATTGGCCATCAAAGAGAGGTAGTTTGGAGGTAGACATGAAAATGACAGATGTAAAAACTTATTCCAAATTAGGGGAAGCCATCGCGAAGGGTGAATTTATATTAACAGGTGAACTTGAGCCTGAAAAGACAACAGATCTCTCTCACACAATCCATGAAGCTAAAGAAATGGCTCCATATGTTATCGCCGCAAATGTGACAGATAGTCCCTTAGGCATTGTAACAATAAACTCTATGGCTGCAACGCATTTAATTCAAAAAGCTGCTGGTTTAGAATGCGTTTGGCAGATGACAGTCAGGGACGTTAATAAATTAGGAATTGCTGGAATGATTATGGGCGCGCACGCTCTAGGGATACGCAATGTGCTTTCCCTTACCGGCGATCATACAGCTTTAGGCGATATGCCCGAGTCAAAACCCGTATTTGATCTAGATTCCGCAACGCTTGTAAAATTAGTGAGGGAGATGGTTGATAAAGGCTCTATTAACGGGAATGAAATTGAATCACCTCCAACTCTACATGTTGGAGCGGCTGCGAATCCTAATGCGGAACCAATGGGTGCAGAAATATTAAAAATAGGTAGAAAAGCAGAAGCGGGTTGTGAATTTATCCAGACTCAAGTTGTTTATGACCTCGATCGCACTATAGAGTTTTTAACAGAAATTAAGAAGTATAATGTGCCGATATTACTTGGAATCTTTCCAATGAAGTCGTATGGTATGGCTAAAGGTTTTGATACTTTTGTACCTGGTGTTAGCGTCCCTAAAGATATTCTAGCAAAGTGGAAAAGCGTAAAAAAAGAAGTCACTGATAAAAAGGAGCAAAAAAAATTATATGATCAATATAATTACGAGTTCTTTAAACCTTTCATAACAGAATTACGGAAAAAAAACTTACTTGCAGGAATTCATTGTATGGCAGTTCATTACCCCCGAATATTCCCTAAATTAAAAGATATTATTGAGAACTAAGTTCAACAATATTATCTTACTTTTTTATTTTTGATTAATTTAATAATTTTTCCTAATACATATAATAATTTCAATATTATTTTAGAGGAAAAAATATCCTAAGCTCGAATGTTTTTAAATTAGCGATTAATATAAATGAATATATTCACATAAAATTTCTTAACCCAAAGAAATTTAAGCAAGAAAAAATCAGCAGTTAAGAGTTTGCATCCAAAATGGTAGATATTAGTAAGATTAAAAATATTGTAGTTGTTGGCGCGGGAGTTATGGGTTATGGAATCGCCCAAGTTGCTTTAATGGCGGGATTTAATGTAACTTTAGTTGATATTAAAGAAAACATAGTTAACAACGGTTTAACTAAAATCGAAGAAGGTTTGAAAAAAGCTCAGAAAAAGGGTAAGATAGAAGAAGGAGTCTCCATTTCGGATCTAATGTTAAAATGCAAAAAATCAGTTGATTTATCATCTGTAGTTAAAGAGAGTGATTTCGTATTTGAAGCTGTCGTTGAAAAATTAGAGATTAAGAAACAAATATGTAATTTGGTTATGGAAAATTCACCCCCTCATTGCATTTTTGCTTCAAATACTTCATCCTTTAGAATCACAGACATCGCTGAAGATGCAAAAAGACCAGAAAATGTTATTGGAATGCATTTTTTTCTACCAGTAGTCCTGCAATGCTGTGTTGAAGTAATGAAGGGTGAAAAAACCTCCGATCATGCCTTAGATGTAGGTGTTGAAATTGGTAAGAGATTACCTTGTCTTAAAGGAAAACGGCTTTCCGTTAGAATTAAGAAAGAAAGCCCTGGATTTATCGCAAATAGGTTGCTTATGCCTCCACTTATTTATCTTAGCTGGGTTTTTGATCAAGCTTTCGAGAAAGGCATTCCTTGGGAACAAATTGATGCAGATGCCGAAGCAAGAAAGTTAACTCCTATGGGGCCATGTGAATTAAATGACTATCTTGGCATAGATACTGCTTTTAATGTCATGAAAAGTTTTGAAAAGATTTTTTCTACTGATTTTGCCCCCGGTAAAGTACTTACAAGTCTTGTAAAGAAAGGAAATTTAGGGAGAAAAACAGGACAAGGTTTCTATAATTGGAAGGATGGGAAACCAGAAATACAGTTGAATAAAAAAGCAGGGCTTTTAAATCCAGAAATGACAATGGCTATTATGTTAAACGAAGGATGTAAATTATTAGAAGAGAATATAGTCTCTGGATATAAAATAGTTGATGATGTGATGTTGACTGGAACTAGTATACCTGGACCTTTTGGTCCTGGAAAAAACAATTACGAGAAATGGTCTGAAATGCTAGAAGACTTCGTTGAAATTAGCGGTAAAAAATATCTTAAACCTTGTGAGTTAATGAAATCTGGAGATTTTATTAATATGCGAAAGTAGGTTATTAGCCTTATTAATAATCTCATTTTACTATATTCTTTAAAAAATTAGTAATAAATTTATAAACAATAGAGCTAGAATTGAATTTATGGAGAAATATGATTTAGTTGTTATAGGATCTGGAGCTGGATTGAGCATCCTTAATTACGGACTTCAAATGGGATTAAAATGTGCCCTAGTAGAAGACACCAAACTCGGAGGAACATGTTTAACTCGTGGCTGTATTCCCTCAAAAGTATTGGTTCACCCTGCAGATCTGATAAGAGAAGCAGAGCATGCTACTAAAGTAGGAATTAAGTTTAGAGTTGAAGATATTGATTGGAACTTAATTGCCAAACGAATGTGGAGTCAAATAGACGAAAGCAAAGAAATGGAAGAAGGGTTATCTCACGTACCAAACCTGAAACTTTATAAAGGAGTGGGCGAATTTATTGGAGACTATGAAATGCAGGTAAAATCTGTAGGATCTGAAGAGATTATAGGTCACTTTAAAGGAGATAAATTTGTCTTGGCTTCTGGTGCACGTTCCTTTATCCCACCTATACAGGGTTTAGACGAAATCGAATATATAACAAATGAAAATTTCTTTGGGGATAAATTTCCTAAAAAACCGTGGGAAAGTCTAATTATTATTGGTGGTGGAGTAATTGCTGCTGAATTTGCCCATATTTTTTCTGCGTTTGGCACAAAAGTGACTATTGTAGAAATGTTACCACGCTTAGTTATGACTGAAGAACCAGAAATAAGCGAATTTTTGGAACGCAATTTTAAGAAACATATGGATGTGTTAGTGAACCATAAAGCGATTAAAGTAGGATCAAAAAAGAAATTCAAAACAGTTACGGTCCAAAATATGGAAAGTGGGAAAGAAATAGAACTACAAGCTGAAGAAATTTTAATTGCTGTAGGACGTCATTCTAATGCTGATTTGTTAGCGATCGAAAAGACGGGAGTTGAAATAAATGAACATGGCTGGATTAAAACCAACAAATACTTAGAGACTACAAAACCGAATATTTGGGCTTTTGGAGACGCTAACGGTCTTTATCAATTTAGACATAAAGCCAACTATGAAGCGGATCTTTGTGCTAATAACATTTTTGGCCCTGAAGACGAAAAAAAGGAAGCTGATTATTCAGTAGTTCCCTGGGCTATTTTTACATCACCTCAAATAGGGCATGTGGGTATGACTCAAGAAGAAGCTATTGAAAAGGGGCACGAGATATTCGTTGCCGTAAATAATTACTCGTCAGTAGCGAAAGGTTTTGCGATGGGTTATGAAAACGACGATATAGATAACGGTTTTGTGAAATTAATCATCGATAAATCTTATAAATTATTAGGTGTACATGCTGTTGGACCTCATGCCTCGATACTTGTTCAACCCTTTGTATATTTAATGAACGCAGGGTATACTTGCGATTCTCCCGACTTTCCCGCAAGAACGGGATCTAATAAGTTAGGTAGAGCTTGTCCTGATGCCGGTTCTTTTATGCCGGTTTATAAATCGATGGTAATCCATCCTTCTCTTAATGAAGTGGCTGGTTGGGCAATTGGTAAAATGCGACCGGTAAATATTAAACCTCACGGTCATGAACATCAACACGAGCATTAAAATATTTTTTGTTTCTTTTTTCTTTTAATATCAAAAGTAAGTCTAAGTAAAAACTTCAAATATTTAGCTACTTTCAACAATCTAGTAAATAATGGATTTGAATAAAAATCGATTAAGTCAAATTTTTACTCCTGATTACATCGCAGAGTTCATGGTTAAAAACATTAAACAATATTATATTTCAACACATAATGAGTCTAACATTAATGAAATTAAAATTCTCGAGCCTTGTGCAGGTGAAGGAGTTTTTATTGAACACATATTAGGTGAAGGATTTACCGATATTACCGCTTATGAATTAGATCAAAATTTAAAAATTCCTCTTTTAGAAAGTTATCCGAATGTTGAGCTTAAATTTGAGAATTTCTTAGGATCAGACTCTAACGAAAAATTTGATATCATTATCGGAAATCCCCCTTATTTAGGACAAAACTACAACGCTCAAATTTTTCAAGAGCTTGTGAAGAATTATTCGGTTTGTAGAAAATATTTCGTTGGAAACATGGATTTATTTTATTTTTTCATTCATTTAGGTATAGAAAAATTAAAACCGGGAGGGTTGTTATCTTTTATCACAACAAATTACTGGCTAACGAAATCAAAAAAGACGGGGATAACGCTTCTTAAACCTCACATAGCAAAGGATTGCTTCTTAATACAATATATTGATTTATCAAACATTAATGTTTTTAAAGATGCTAAAGGTCAACATAATTGTATTTTCATACTTCAAAAAAAGCACGAGAAAGAAAAACAAAAGAAGGTTGATAAATTAATTGATGTAATTCAAGTTAAACAGGGTAATAACCAATTTAATGAAAAATCAAACGAAAAGTTCTTTACAGATATATTAAATAACGAAAATTCACCACATTTGCTAAAATACCAATCAGCAATAACAAATAAAGATTTAATCACTAGTAACGGCTGGAATTTAAAATATCCTCTTGATGTAAAGTATCTCGTTAAAAAGATTGAGAATTATTGTAGGTTTAATGGGAGTAAATCCTATTTAACTGATTTTTTTGTCATTAGAAATGGATTAATTCTGATTAAAGATGAAATTTTTGTATTAAAAGAAAATGAAAGCCTCAAAATTGTCGATTCGGACATGTTTATCAAGATTGACAATACTTTCGTAAAATTGAATGATGAAGAAAAACAAAAATTAAAAAAAATGTTTAAGAGCAAAGTCATCGAGCCTTTCTCTTATGACAAGAGTGAATTTTCGGGTTATTTAATCTATCTTGATAAGAATGAATTTAAAAATAAAAACTTAAAAAAACGTAATGAGTTTACAGAGAAAAAGTATCCTAACCTTACGGCATATTTAAACCAATTCAGAGGAGAACTTGAAAATATACTTAGGAATGCTAAAGAAAATGTTAAAGACATATATTTTCCACGAAGAGGGAGCTTGATTACTCAATTTGATATCGAACATAAAAGAAAATTAGTTAATCTCGAACCTTACTATGACAAGGAACCAAAGATATTTTTTAGTTACATTTCTAAATCAAATGCGTTTGGATATACCAAAGATTCATATTACGCCACCTCTGATACTTATTTCTTATGGTTAAGGGAAGGCAAGAACGACATTGATTACTTATTTCTTCTTGCTTATCTAAATTCAAAGATTGTGAAATTTCTATTTAAAGCAAAAAATATAATGATAAAGAGAAGCAAGACTAAATTGGAGGAGGAAATACCAATTCCCAACATTTCACTATTTCGATCTCCATATCACTTAGAATTAATAGATTTAATTCGATATTTTACTTTGAATCTGACTCAAAATAAAGTTTCCATAGACACGAACAAATTACTTAAGTTAAGGGAAATATCTTCAAATATTTATTCCCAAATACTAAATGAAAAAAACCCCCAAAGCATAATAGATATGCTTTTTATTAGATTATTTGATTTAGTAGACAAGGATATAGATTTTTTACTAGAAAAATATTATTAGATGAGATAATAAAGATTTAACCAAATGAAATACCTCCTGATTTTGTTAACAAGCTTATATCGTCCCATAAATAACTCGTATCGATCATCGTGGGAGAATTACAACTATAACACTTCTCGCTTTCTTGAATAAATTTAACAAATTGTGGAAGTTGTAAGACATCACTAACAGATTTTTGCCGTAAATTAGCTATAGGTTTATCGAGGTGAAGACAATTTTCAACATCTCCATTATAGTTTACAAACATGAAAACCTTTTTTGTATGGCATATGTATTGTTTTTTGCCACCAATAAAGTGGTTTAGATACATTTCTGAATTTAATATTTTCGAACCGCTCTTTTTAGCTCCTAAAATTTTCTCAAATACTTCACTAATATCGTTAGCACTCGCAGAAAGTGTGCCTTTCTCATCTATATCACCATGTGAATAATGGCGGACAGTATTTATTACATTAAAAGCTACAGGAATTCCAGTTTTATCCGATAAAATTATCATTTCCTCAACGCGATTTATATTATATTTACTAATTGAAAAGCTAAATTGTAATGAAATCAATGGATAGTTTTCTTTAATAATGGTAACTGAATCCATTATTCTATCGAACAATCCCGACAACCCTCTAATTTGATTATGTTCTTCAGCCTTAGGGGAGTCTAGAGATATCAGAATAAAATCTAAATCGTCTCCAAGTTCCTTGATTTTCTCTGGAAGAAACCAGCCATTCGTCACTATCCCAACAATTGTAAACTTTAGCTCCCTTTTAACAAATTTAATTATTTCTATAATGTCTTTTCTAATGAGAGGTTCTCCACCCCATAGAATAGTTACTAAAAACCCTGCCTTCTTTGCTTCCGAATAAATGCGTTTGATTTCCTCCAGAGATAGTTCATCTGTTTTCGTATTATCCTTCCAAAGACAGGTTTCACAATTACAGTTACATTTTAAAGTTGTAAGAAAGTGAAATATAAATGGTTTACCGTTTCTTTCCTTAGAAGTTTTAGCAGCTAGCGCTAATTCAGCAATTTGCTGTTTTTTCTTTCTTTTTATTTTTTTACTAATTAGTTCTTGTTCCATACATATATCTTTTATAAAGGATTATTTATGATTAACGAAATTAGTGTTTCTGTCTGAATGATTTTTAATGGATGAATTTCCCCAATTTGACGATGTAGGCAGTTTTCCTTTACCAGACTATATCGATTTTGACAAGTTCACGCAGTTTTACTGGACTGCTTACAAGGGAATTGTAAATAACGCAGACATATTCGAGAATAGAGGTATATATAATTTCTTTATCCATCCTTTCCTCCAATCGTTTCAACTAAAATTAAATGCAGGAGTAGAAATAATAAATTATCCCCAACATATGGACATGTATACCCAATTTTTAAAACCAATTGAAGACTATGAAATTGAACCTGCTCTGATTGATTCTAAAAAAGCTATTATTCCAGAACTCTTTATTTTAGAACGATTTGCGAAGGATTATTATGAAAGAACTGGAAATGCGCTTAAAATAAAAGTATGTGTTACCGGACCTATAGAATTATACATTAGAAAGCATGGTTTTACGGTATATCCTGATATTGCTTTCAATTATGCTAAGTCTCTTAACATCATATTGAAACGATCAATAAAGAACACCAAATATCTTCAAAGTTCTATCATCTCGATAGATGAACCTTCATTTGGGTATGTTGATACGTTTAATATTGAAGAAGATGCCTTGATTAAAGCATTTGATACAACTGTGGAAGGAATAGATGGACTTATCCAAATCCACCTTCACACTTTAAAAAAATACTCCATTCCAATTCAAGCAAAAAATATAGATGTACTCACATGTGAATATGCTTCTGATCATTCTAATGTCATTCCAAAAAATGATTTAGATAAGCATGATAAGTTCATACGTGTCGGTATTACGAGAACGAATATTAATAGCATAATGGCTGAAAAATTGGATGCAGGAACCTCACTTGATGAACTTAAAACGTTTGAAGGAACTATGAACTTAATAGATTCAAAAGAATTCATCAGAAAGAATTTAATTTATGCTCTTGAGCATTATGAAGACCGACTTAAATTCGTAGGGCCTGATTGTGGGCTTAAAGGATGGAATCCTCCACAAATTGCATATGAATTACTGAAAAGAACATATAATGTCATCAAGGAAGTAAAACAAAGGAATTCTTAATTCCTTGCGTATATCTCTTATTAATATTATACTTTTTTAGGTAAAAAAAAATAGAAATTAATATACTTCAAATCAGAATATAAGACAAAAACTAATGCAAAAAGATATAAGATGATAATAGATCATTTAAGCCAAACGATTCAATTAAAAATTTGTTATTTTGGTCCTGCCCTTTCGGGAAAAACCACTACTTTGAAATCCTTATTTAAACATTTTGGAAAGGAAGATAGGGTATTAAGTATTGAAAGTAGCATACGAAGAACTCTTTTCTTCGATTATGGTACTATAAATTTTGAAAATAAACAGTGGCTTCTTAAACTCCACCTTTACTCCACAACTGGTCAAGACTTTTACATTATAACTAGACCTATAACTTTACGAGCAATAGATGGAATTATTTTTGTTGCTGATTCGCAAAAATCTGCCTATTATAGGAATTTAACCTCGTGGAATGAATTATGCAATTATTTCGAAGAGGATTTTGAAAAAATACCAAAAATTCTAGCATTTAACAAACAAGATTTGGACGATAAATTTAATACTTCAGAATTTCTAGAAAACATCAATAGCTTTAAGTACAAAAACTTAAAAACTAAAAATACCGCTGCGTTATACGGTGAGGGCGTCCTACAATCCTTTGAAGAATTACTAGAGCTTGTTCTGAAGAAAATATACAAAACGCAAATGATATCACTAGTTGAATAATCACAATTTTTTAATTCTAAAATATTCAATATATAAGAAGAAATCGTTTTGAGGTAGATTTAACGATTATTTTATATATATTATTGAAATTATTTAACATGCTATTAAAATTCAGTTTTTAAGTGTAAACTGCTTATTTTTAAAAAACAACAGATTTTTATAGCTACATTAACAATGTTACAATAGTTAGTTGACAATTAATAGTTGACATATTTTTGCAAAAAGGTGATATTTTTGTCTGATGAGTATGATGATGATTATAATGAGTTTTTAGAGCGTATTAAGAAATACCTTAATATAGACTCAGATGTTTTTGATGTAGATTTTTTATTTATGCCTGAACAAAATTTTGATCCAAACTTGAATCTGAAAGATGAAAATGTAAAAGCATTTAAGGTTACTTATCATTTTGAACCTGGCATGGATAAACCAGAGGTAAGAATTGAGGGTAATTACGATGAGAAAAAACTTAAAGAATATTTTAAAAGGGTTAACATTTCTAACCTTCCGCAGTTTAAACGATTAGGACAGTCAGGAAAAAAACAAGCTATTGATGTAGGAACTTTATCCTTAGAACCAAATATAAAACACAAAAAATCTATGGCAAAAGAACTCTATCATGAAATTAATATACATGAAGATTTTGCCGATATTGTTATAGAGGCACCTGGAATTGAAAAGGGGCACATTATTCTGAGTTTAGGTGAGGATGGAAGAAACCTTAAGGTATCAATAGAAATCAATTTTGTAAATGTAGAAAAAGAAATACGATTACCATTCGAGTCCACGATGGATGATCATGTATTAGAAGTAAATAATGGGATAGTATCTATTATAATGAGAAAGAGGAATTCTTAGAGGAGGTATTAACTATGACTGGAATTTCAAGCGGTATTGAAGGAAAAGAAATTAGGTTAAGAGTAAAGGACGCTTTCAAGGACGATCCTGCTACAGGTAGAGTAAGAATCGATCCTGAGGTCGCGAAAAAGCTAGATTTAAAAACAGGTGATGCTATAGAAATATCTCACCCTATTTCAAAATCTAAAACGGCAGCATTGTTATATCCAGGGAAACCCGAAGATAGCGGGACTGGCACAATAAGACTGGATACTTCTTTAAGAAGAAATATAGATGCGGCAATTGATGATTTCGTAGAAGTTCGCAAAATAAAAGTTGCTTTGGCAGAAATGGTTGTAATTGCTAGTTTGACTGAGTCCGTTGTATTCAATCCTAGCCAGCTAAATAAAAAATTAGAAAATAGAGTCGTTACAAAAAACGACATTTTAAGCTTTTATTCTGGTACTAGACGATATGATATGATCGTCGTTGATTTTCAACCAAAAACTGATGCTGTTAGAATCGATCTAAACACGGATATTAGATTAAGTGAAAAAACGCACAAGGAATTACAAGAAAGAGAAAAAGCAAGGGTAAGTTACGAAGATATTGGTGGATTAGCAGACGAAATTCAGAGAATTCGTGAAATGATAGAATTGCCTATGAGACATCCAGAACTATTTCAAAGAATTGGAATAGATCCTCCAAAAGGGGTATTATTGCACGGACCTCCTGGAACGGGAAAAACATTATTGGCAAGGGCTGTGGCTTTTGAAACTGACGCTCATTTCATTACGATTAGTGGTCCTGAAATTATGAGTAAATTTTATGGACAAAGCGAGGAAAACCTAAGAAATATTTTCGACGATGCTAAAAAAAACGCGCCTTCAATAATATTTATAGACGAATTAGATTCCATTGCCCCAAAAAGGGGGGAGGTTACTGGGGAAGTTGAAAGAAGGGTAGTAGCTCAGTTACTTTCTTTACTTGATGGACTGGAAGGCAGAGGAGAAATCATCGTGATCGGGGCAACAAATAGAGTTAATGATATTGATATTGCTCTCCGAAGGCCAGGTAGATTTGATAAAGAAATCGAAATTGGAGTACCCGACACTGATGGAAGATATGAAATACTGCAAATTCACACTCGAGGTATGCCATTGCTCGAGGATGTTGATTTAAGAACACTTGCAGAGAGAACTCACGGCTTTGTTGGTGCTGATGTTGAAGCATTAGCTAAGGAAGCAGCGATGTTAGCGATAAGAGAAATGCTCCCAAAAATAGACTTAGACAAACCAATTCCTTTCGAAATTTTAAATTCACTAAAAATAAAAATGGAGAACTTTACGTCGGCTTTAAATAATATCGAACCTTCGGCATTAAGAGAAGTAGTTATTTCTCAGCCTAAGGAAACTTGGGATGATGTGGGAGGTTTAGAAGATGCTAAATTACAATTAAGAGAAATTATTGAGTGGCCTCTAAAATTTCCCGAAATATATAAGCATTTATCTTCAAAACCCCCAAGTGGGATATTGTTATATGGACCTCCAGGAACGGGAAAAACCTTATTAGCGAAAGCATTAGCTCACGAAAGTGAAGTAAATTTTATTTCAGTCAAAGGTCCCGAATTTTTATCAAAATGGGTAGGTGAAAGTGAAAAAGCAGTAAGAGAAACTTTTAGGAAAGCGAGATCAGCCTCTCCTTGCATTATCTTTTTCGATGAGATCGATGCAATCGCAGGTATGAGAGGCAGATCTGCGAGCTCAGAGGTGACAGATCAAGTAATCTCTCAACTTCTAACTGAAATGGACGGTTTAGAAGATTTAAAAGGTGTGATTCTACTAGCTGCTACAAATAGACCTGATATGCTCGATCCAGCTCTATTAAGATCAGGACGATTTGGTAGACATGTTGAAATTTCGATGCCCGATTTCGAAACTCGAAAGGAAATTTTCAAAATTCATCTCAAAAATAAACCCTTAGCTAAAGATGTAAATTATGATAAACTTGCTGAAGCTTTAGAAGATTACACCGGTGCTGACATTCAAGCCATAAGCGAAGAAGCAACATTATTAACAATCCGTAAAAATGTTCCAGCTTTTAACGAAAAAAAACAAGAATTACATAATTACGAAGAGCAATTAGAGCAATTAGAGCAACAAAAAGCATCGATTAATGATATCAAAGAATTAGAAGATAAGATTAGGAGTGTTAAATCTAACCTTGTCAGTAAAATAGAGATAAACCAAGCTGAGTTAGACGAAGCAATTGATAAAATTATCAAAGGAGCTGACAGAGCTAAAAAAATTCATGATAAATCTTCAGAAGGATCAGAAGATATGTATAGGTAAATAATGGTTGCGAGGTTGTAACTAAAATGGGAGAATATATTAAAAAAACACAATTTATTAGTTTGGATTCATTATTGGAGACTTTAGGAAGTCCCACTAGGAGATTAATATTATCCAAGTTATCTAAAGTTCCACATTCCACTTCGGATTTAGCAAAATCCTTAGGAATATCTCGACAAGCAATTCATAGCCAATTAAATTTACTAATTGATAATAATATTGTCGAAGATATAGATCCTGATGAAAAAAGGGGTGGTAAATATCGAATCAAAAGTAATATTTCTGTAAAAATTGATATTACTCCTGATTATTATGACATAAAGTACACTGCTACGGATGTACCTAATGAAATTGACTCATATAAGTTCAGAGATTTAGATTGCTCAATTGACTATTCAAAAATAAGAACTCCCGACCAAAAAATAAGGTTTCTTGGCGAGGAGATAAGAAATATAGAGAGAGATATGCTAAAATTAGAAAGTAAGCGAAGCAATTTAATAAATCAAAAAGAATGTCTTATCTTAGAATTAAAGGATATAATGAACAATCAATACAAACAAAAATTAGAGAAAATGTTGAAGGATGGCGGCGTAGAAGAGAGAAATATACATAAAAATCTTAATCTGGGTAAAGAAATCTTTTTTACGATGTTTTTTAACCCCGGAAGATACTTCAATAAAATCAGAATTGATGAATTATTAGACGATATGTTTTTCTCTAATATGGATCGCGATGAGAGAACTGAGAGATTCTTTAAAGTGAAACCTCTCTTGCAGGACTTATCTCGATTAATGAATTTTCTTCAAGAAGACGATGAAGATTGGTTTTTCGACTTCTAACACTCGTTATCATTAAAACTTTCTTTTTTTTATTAAGATTATAATTATTAAATATAGGAGGAAATAAATGAACCTTGAAGAATTAAAACAAAAAATGCCCGAAATATTTGAAACCGTTAAAAAAGATGCGAAAAAAGTTTTAAGCCGTGTTGAAAATTTTTCAGGTCGTGGTGTCCATCGAGCGGGATTAACTTTAGGGCTAGTTGATATGGGGATGGGTCAAGGCGGATTCATAGGTGGAATGCATTTTCATCCTGGAACAGATATTGTCATTAATAAAAGTCCTCTTAGAATTATACTCAAGTCTCAACCTTATGAAATTGTCTGGGCGTATACATATCATATCCTTCTTCACGAGTATATTCATTCTTTAGGTGTAATTGATGAATGGCGATGTAGACTAGACACATTAAAAGTAAGCAAGGAAATTTTTAAAAATGCAGATCACCCTGCAATAATTCTAGCAGAAAACGGTATTGGATATTATATTCCAAATCTAAAAGTAACATATATCCCTCCAGACCGAAGACCTGACGGGATAATAATCGAATATATCACCGGTTTCGATGAAGAAAGTCAAACCTATTTTTCTTAACTTTTTAATTTGATTTATTTAAGAGTTAAAATTAATTAATCTCCGTAATTAAAATTAATTAGAAAATTTATAATAAAGTATTAGGGAGAATCAATATTACTGAAACTTCAGGAAAGGATAAAGTGAACTCCGATAAAGAAGAAGAGATCGAAAAGACCTTAGATGTAATTATCGATCAGTTAGTTTTAAATTGGCATTATAAGGATGTTAAGAAAAAATTAACCTACGATATTAAAAAATGTGTAGGTTGCAGTTTATGTAAACTTGTTTGTCCCGTCGATGCCATAGAACTTGGACCAATCCCCGAAATTGCCCAAAATATATTAGACGATTCTAATCCAAAACTCTTTATTGATTACGATAAATGCTGTTATTGCATGTTATGTGTCGTAGTATGCCCGACAAACGCATTCCACGAAAATATTGTGCCGGAAGGACAAATTGATATGGACGAATTTCCTACGATCGAAAAATTCTATGAGATCGATTTCGATAAGTGCACTGAAGATGCGGAAAATGAAGTTTGTCAATTATGTTTATCGCTAAGAGAAAGTAATTCCATCCAAGATTATTTTAAAATTTCAAAAGAGTGCCCAGCAGATTGTTTTTCTATCGATAGTCCTATTGAAGGAGAAGTAATTATTAAGAAAAATATGTTACACAAGTGCGACCCACAAGGTTGCAAAGCTTGCGTCAATATTTGTCCCGTGGAATCATTTTACATTCCTGAGAGCGCAGAGGATGTTATGAAATATGGTAAAATTGCATGCAATGAGGAAGATTGTTTTTATTGTGGAGCATGCGAAAATTCTTGTCCCGACGATTTAATTGTGGTTAAAAGGAAAAATATTCAGATAATTGATCCGAAAAAAAGAGGATCATATCCTTGGATAGAAGGCTGGGTTAAAAATATAAAAGAAGTATTGAGAAAGGCTCTTATTGAAGGAAAGGAGCAAGTAGAAATCCCCACTGTAGAAGAACATATTAAAAAAATTAGCAAATCTAAGCCAATAGAAATTCCTCAATTATCTAAAGAGGAAAAACAAGAATTATATGAATTGAACGAAAAAATTCAGTCATTGTTAAGTAATTCTAAAATAAGATACTGGATCAAAGATAAAAAAGTAGATAATATTTTGAAAGAGCTTAAAAAAAAACTAAACCTAATTAATGTGTTTAACGATGAGTGAAAACGAAAGAAGAACATATAAAATAGTTGGTACCATAAAAGATGTTAAAGGTCGATGCAACGCAAATCATAAAAAAGGAGATATTATCGAATTGAGTGGACACGATTCTGGAGGATTGTGTGGTTTCTTCTATCACGACATTTTTCCCTCCATTATTACACTACAATTTGGTGGTATTTTTCCGTGGTCGCAAAATCCAGATCTAGTTGAATTAGAATGTCCAGATCGTTATAATGTTGTAAAAATCGAATTAAAAAGGATTAGAGAATAACTAACTAATAACTAGACATATTTTCTTTTTTTTTTAACTTAATTAAGTAGTTCTCCTTTATACGAATTAAGGATTAAATTTGGTATATCTTAGGTAAAATCAAAAATATTCAAGTTTTTATAATTAGAAATAAAAGAATAATAACTAATACTCAAAGAATTAAAAATTAAATTTTTCGATAATTATGATATTAAAATTAAAAATTAAATCAAATAGTAAAACTAAAAAGAAGCAAATCTTCGTTTGGATTGAGAAAAATAAAGAGTTTAAAGAAGATGTCCAGCAATTAATCCAGTTCTTTAAGGATCAGATTCAAGTAAAAAAGAGATTAGGTATTCATATATACTACAAAATCACTTCAGATAATCCCGCAATAATGTTATCGCTCCTTACAACCGTTCAAGAATTAATTCCCGATATTTACTTTAATCCAAATGATTCAGTAAATGTAGAAGAATATCCAGAAATATAATCCATTTTCCTTTTAAATCTTCTATTCGTATTATTTAAGTTAGCATTCCTTAAGAAAGAGAAGTAGGAAAATGGGAGAGGGGGGATTCGAACCCCCGGCCACCTGGTCCCAAACCAGGAATCATACCAAGCTAGACCACCCTCCCATTAAATTCGAGGAGTAAATTGATAAATTATGCTTTCGTAATGAAAAATAAAATCATAAAATATCAATAATAATGATCCAAATCTTTTTTCGATTTTTAATTTTTTTATTTCTTTATTCCATCTAAGCAGTTTTTGTTAAATCTAATAAATTAGGTTATATTTAACTTCCTTAGGAAAGCTCTTTAAATTAGCTCTAAAATGACGAAAACAATTTATCTGCAGAAAATTGGAGATATCGAACCCGGAATATTGATAATTCTTAGAAAGAATTTGAAGTGGTTCTTTAAAAAATATAACTTTAAAATTGTTATCCTTCCTGACCAGCTCCCTGTACTGGATTCCGAGTATGAATCCAATAAAAGACAATACGATGCTTTAAAAATTAAAAAAAGGCTAATCTCTCATGTTAAGAATAAACAATATTATCGCATTTTAGGAGTCATGGATGTTGATATCTTCTCCAAATTTTTAAACTTCGTATTTGGTGTTGCTGATCTACCTAGAAATAAGTCTTTTGGGAGCGCATTAATTTCAGTTTCTCGCTTAAGAGAAGAATTTTATAGAAGAACCGAAGATATAGCTCAATTTGAGCAAAGAGTTTTCAAAGAAGCAATTCACGAGCTTGGCCATACGTTTGGTTTAGAACATTGCGAAAATCTATGTGTTATGCGCTTTTCAAACTCTATAGATGATACAGATAAAAAACCGCATGATTTATGCAAAAAATGTTTAAAAAAGCTGAACAATTACTTAAGTGATTCTAGTTAGTCCAATCTATACTTTTCTCTAAATTTAAGATATAATTGTTCGCTAACTTTTATAATATATTTTTGTTGTTTTACAATATTTATTAAATCTTCTGGAACATTTCCAATACCAAAGTAAGCTCCCGCTAAGCTCCCCCCTATGGCAGCGACAGTATCGCTATCACCCCCCGCAGTCGCTAATTGAATAATACAATCTTCAAACGAATCAAGGTTTTTTAAAAAGATGAAAATAGCACAAGCAACGGTACTTAGTGTATAAGGATGAACAAAAGCTTTACCTAGATAATCTTCTATAAAGAAAGGAGATTTTACACCAGCTTGGGAGAATTTAATTAACCCTGCCTCAACTGAAATGTTGAGATTTTCTTTTACTTTGTTTAAAATCTCTATAAATTCTTCCCATATTTTTTCTTGCGTGCCAGAAATTGAGGATATGATGGTTTCAAAAAAATCCTCAATAGAAAAACCAGATTTTATTGATTTATCAATTAGAAAAGCAATTGCTCTTGCTATAACGATAGCACCTGCCGCTGCTGCGGGGTGTGAATGAGTAATTACGCTTGATTTTAACGCTGCACTATTTAAGCTCTTTATATCTTTACAGTAAAATAGTCCAATAGGAGAGACGCGCATTGCAGTGCCATTACCTCCAGAATTTGAAGCTGCCTTTTTCCATGAAATTCCATATTTTAATTTTCGAATGGAAGATATGCACCCAAATCCAGGACCTATAGGAGGATCGTCAAGCCAACTAACATATTCCCTAATGAAATTATTTTCATTGAATCCAGATCCCTGGATAAGAGCCTCTGCCGTGTGCAGTGTCAGTTGAGTGTCATCTGTGTAAGTTCTGAATAGTTTTTTGTTTTCTTTCATAAATTCTTTGAAATCCTTAAAATGTGAATATATTCTTTCTCTAATCATTCCTTCAAACGGATGACCTAAGGTGTCTCCAATGCTTACTCCTATTAAGGTTCCGGAAAATTTATCTAAATAATCAATTTTCATGTTCATATTGAATTTTATACCAAAATCATAATCATTTTCTTATTTATTTTTTGACTAAATAAAAAATCATGTTCCTCAAATACAAAAACGGGTTCAATAATCTCAAATTTTATAGCGTTTTATTTATGATGTGCTTAGCAATAATGCTTATAAGTGTTTTTTAACAATTTATACCTTAATTAGAATTTTTTATTTAAATAATTAAGGCAATAAAAACCTACAGAATATTACAAACTAAGTTGAAAGTTTATGAATAAATTAGAAAAACTACAAAATGTCATTACTGCCATGATTACACCCTTCACAGAGGATTTGGTAATAGACGAGGAAGAATATAGAAAGTTTATCAGATTCCAGATTGATAGTGGGTGTCAACCACTAACTATGGGCACTACGGGAGAATCTGCAACCCTATCTCACGAAGAACATCATGTTGCAATGGATATAGCTATTGATGAGGGGAAGAAGAGTGGAAAAGATCCCTTTATTTTAGCAGGTTGTGGGAGTAATTCAACTAGAGAAGCAATTTCTCTATGTCAATACGCTGAAGGTGCAGGCGCAGACGGGTGTTTAGTGGTCGTTCCTTATTATAATAAACCGGTCCAACATTCACTGATCGACCATTTTTCCACAGTTGCGGATTCAATTTCTTTGCCGATAATTCTTTATAATGTTCCCAGTAGGACCGGGCGTAATCTAGAGGCGGAAACAGTGTCAAAGTTAGCATATAAAAAAGATAACATCGTAGGGATTAAATGCGCGAGCGGAAACATAGATCAAATTACGACGATTATAAAAACAACTCCAGATGATTTCATAGTACTTAGCGGTGATGACGGAATGACATATCACACAATGGCTCTAGGTGGTAAAGGCGTTGTGAGCGTAGCCTCTAATATTATACCCGCAAAACTAGTGGACTTTACTAGTACTATGCTTAATGGAAATTGGGACAAAGCAAGGGAAATGCAATTTGAACTTTTTGATCTATTTAAAATTCTATTCGTAGAAACTAATCCCGGTCCCGTAAAGCTTGCTGCTGAGTTAATGGGAATCATGAATAAAAGGATGAGATTACCTTTAACTCCGCCTTTAGAAGAAAATCAAGATAAGATAAAGAATGTATTAAGAGCTCTAAACTTAATATAGATCAATTGTATAATTGAGGGATTGAGATGATAAAGTTGCTAATACTAGGTCCAACGGGATCAATGGGAAAATTAATTTCTTCACTCGCAATTACTGATAGTGAAATACAGGTTGTAGCTGCATGCGACTTAACCGAAATAGGTAAAAAATTAGGCTCTTTGATTGCAATCGATGATCCTGATAAGGTTACCATAAAAGATGTTAATAATCTTCAAGAAGTTATTAGCGAAACTAAACCAGATGTGGTTGTCGATTTCACAGTCGCTAAGGCTACCGAAAAAAATTGCTTAATTTGTGTTGAAAATGGTATACGGTGCGTTATTGGGACAACTGCTATGTCCGATGATTTTTTAGGTAAATTCAAAAAACTTGTAGAGAAGTACAAAGCTCCAGCTATAATATCACCAAATATGGCTACTGGAGTCAATATTCTGTTTAAAATCTCTAGCATATTAGCAAGCTACTTGAAGGAGTGGGATATTGAAGTAATTGAAAGTCATCATCATCGCAAGGCAGATGTGCCTTCAGGGACAGCATTGATGATTGCTAATACAATCTGTGATACTCTTAGGTGCGATCCAGAGGAAAGTATAAAATTTGGACGTTCAAAGGGACCTAATAAAAGGAAAGTGGGTGCTAAAAACGAAATAGGTATCCATTCTGTTCGAGGCGGTGATATTGTTGGCGATCATACTGTTCTCTACGCTGGACCCGGTGAAAGAATTGAATTGAAACATCAATCTCATAGTAGAGGATGCTTCGCTGCCGGGGCAATAAAAGCAATTAAATTTATCGCTAAACAAAATGAAATCCGTATTTATTCAATGAAAGATGTTTTAAGTCTATAAAAACATTCATGGAAGGCTTACTATAAAATTCACGTGAAATTTTAAAATCTATTCTAAGAGAATCAGAGAAAAAAACTATATTTCTTTAGAAAGAGATAAAATTATAAAAGATCAGAGCAGATCAGTATTATCATCAATCTGCTTAATACAGATTTCATATTGCCAACTCTTCATCTAGAAGGTCTAAAGGGTATCCAGTCCTTAAAGCTTCCTTTTTTATAATTCTATCTCGTGATACTTAACGTTATAAATGATTTAATTCTTTTTTCTTATTTTAAATGGTCTGGAATTTTTTGAGTGTTTAAAAGATCATCGAATGTTTCTGCCCTTCGAATCTCATAAACAGTTTCATTATTAATTAATACCTCCGCGGGTCTAGGTCTTGAATTGTAAGGGCTACTCATAACAAATCCATATGCTCCCGTATCGAGAATAGCAAGATGATCTCCCTCTTTTAATTTTTTTAGTTTTCTTGCTTTTCCAAGAATGTCTCCTGACTCACAAATAGGTCCGACAACATCATATTCAAACTCCTGCTCTTTTCCTTTTATATCACAAGGAATTATGTGATGATAACTGTTGTATAATGTTGGGCGAATTAGAGTATTAAAGCCCGCGTCAACTCCCGCAAAAAGTTTAAATCCATTGTCCTTTATCGTATTTATCTGTGTTAATAAAATAGTAGATTCAGCGCTTAAATAGCGTCCCGGTTCGATTTTAAAAATTGGTTCTCCTAAACCTTTTGACTTCACTAAATCTAAAAAGGGCTTTATTACTAAGTTTTTATAACTCTCTAAATCCAAAGGTTCTTCTTCTGGGCGATAAGGAATCCCCAAACCACCACCAAAATCGATAAATTCAAACTTTATATCGAGCTCTTCTATTATTTTCTCGATAATACTGATAAATTTTTCAGCTGGTTTTCCAAAATCGAGTGCGTTTATTACTCCTGATCCGATATGCTGATGGATGCCAAACTTCTCAAAGCCTGCTTCTTTAGCTTTTCTATATGCTTCTATTGTTTGTTCTTCTAATATTCCAAATTTTATGTCTCTTCCTGCTGTAATTGTGTGCTTATGATGTCCTGCTCCAAATTCTGGATTTATCCTAAACGAGATTCCTTTTTTTTCCTTTCCAAAGGTCTCATAAACTCGCACCAAACGGTTCAATTGGCTTAAGCTATCTAAATTGACGAATATATCATTATTTACTGCGAAAGTAAAATCAGTATCGGTAAACATATTACCTGTAAATATTATTTTTTCTGAAGAAATACCCGCTTTTAAACAAGTGTACACTTCCCCCATAGATGTACAATCGAAGGAGGCTCCTTCTGAATTCAGAATTTTTAGAACAGACAGATTTGAATTTGCTTTAACAGCATAGTTTATTTGGTTATTTCTATATTCGAGATTTAAAACATTTTTTAAGCTTCTGTAGCGCTCGCGAATCATTTGTTCGTTAATTACATAAAGGGGGGTACCATAACTGTTAGCGATATCCAATGTATTTTTATCTGCAAAATACAATATCTCTTTTCTATATTCTAAACCTTTTCTACTTAGCCAATCAGAATAATTCATAATTTTTTACCTCAAATACAATAAAAAACTTACTTCGTTAAATAAAAATAATCAAAGTATCAATAAAAATAAATCAAAATTCAATCTCTTCAATTACTCCATCAAACACTTTTACAGCTGGACCTTCCATAAAAACTGATCTCCCGTCATAGGTGATTTTCAAATCACCACCGTCATTATGAACTGTAACTGGAGTATTTTTACTAAACAATCCTATTGTAGTCCCTGCAACCACAGCAGCGCACGTACCAGTTCCACAAGAATTAGTTACACCAACCCCTCTTTCAAAAACTCTCAGAATAGCTTCTTCTTTGGATAATACTTTTACAAATTCCACGTTGGTTTTTTTTGGAAAAAGGATGTTAGACTCGATTGCAGCACCATACTTATTTAAATCCTCGTCATTAATGACATCTTTTGAAAAAATGACAGCGTGAGGGTTACCTGTTGATACTGCAGTAAATTTAAAAATCTTATCTAAAACTACTATTGGTTCGTTAACGCATTGATTTACCAGGCTTTCTAAATTAACTGGAATACTTTCACAGTCTAAAGTCGGAATACCCATATCAATTGTTACTATGTCAACTTTATCATTAATGACAGTGAGTTCAGCAATAACAATCCCCTTAAGCGTTTCAATCTCTATTTTATCTTTTTTATAAATATCGTTTTCGTATAGAAATTTCGCAAAACATCGAACTCCATTACCACACATCTCAGCTTGAGAACCGTCGGGATTAAACATCTTCATCCTCACATCTGTTTTTTTAGGATGACATACGAATAAAACTCCATCAGCCCCAATAGAAAAATGATGCCTACATAATATTTTTGCAAAATCTGATTTTCTATCGTCAGGAATTCCATATTTTAAATTGTTTATTATTATATAATCGTTACCAAGACCATGGTACTTGCCAAACTCTAAATTTTGTAATAAAATTTTATCCATTTTCAGTACGCTCACACTTATTTTCGTGTTTCAAATTTCAATAAAGCTTAATTTTGTTTAAACGTTATATCAAACTTAAAATTATTACATAACCAAGACTATGAAACGAAAGTATCTCGCAATTACTCTTCTTACTTTAATGACATTAATCCCAACTGTAAGCGTTTCTGGCTTTGAGCATATAGATAATATAAACAACGGGATTTCTGTTTATTTTCTCGTTCACTTAGAAGCCGATGAAAATATTGTAATTAATGTAACTCACATCGATGAAGGAAACTTCAACCTATTTCTTTACGATGAGCGTCCTACTGAATCTTTCATAAATCTTGATAATAGCCTTAATCCAGATATTTTTGACGTAGCAATAATTTATAGTATAGAAGATAATCCTTACATCAACTACACAGCCTCAGAATCTAAGATATATTACATTGAACTAATTTTAATTGAAAACGGACCAGATACTTTCTTTTTCTA
>JABXKD010000034.1 GCA_013375475.1 Promethearchaeota archaeon | reverse complement strand
GGTATGAGGGCAGTGGTTTACTCTTCTAATTTGGATAAAATTGAGGTTTTCAAAAACCAATTAGAAGCAGCAAACATTTATATTAACGCTAGGCCAATGCTTGTTGATATTACCGTTTCCTTAGGAGGAATTAAAGATTCTGCTTATCCCGCAGGTTGCAAATATTACCCCCAAGAATTAGTTTATGGAAAGTATATTTATGATGGCACTCCGTTGAATTTAGATAAGATAAAATAACTTTTGCCTATGATAGAAACTGAAGAGTTATACACAAAATTAAAAGGGTTTTTTCCTAAAAATTTAGATTTAATGAGACATTTGCATAAAAATGCTTGCTGGGAGTATGTTATCACTGAGCATTCCACTGATGACACCCATATCAAATTAAACTTCTACTTATTTAAAAAGAATGAAATTTCACTAGAGATGTCAAAAAATAAACCTGAAATTAAACCAGATTTAATACTTTATTTTACAGAAAAAGCCATATTAAGCATAATTGAAGGGGTTTCAACTGCTAAAGAATATTACGAGCGGTATCGTAATGTAATGGAACATCCTCAACCTGGAATTGAAGTGGATAGTAAAGTGAATAAACCAAGACTAAAACTTTGGCAAATTGGGTATAAACAATGGCAAAAAGATTTTAAATTTTAATTTTATATAATAAAACCTTAAAATTAGTATGTTGGCGATTATACACTCTTAATTCTGAGTTTATTCTTTCTTATAGAAACACCTATTATAGCAATAATCGCCAATATTGTAAAACCGATAAAATACATACCAAAGGGTATAAATCGAAAAGTCCCTTCTAATCTTATGATAATTTGGTCGAATTCGTCGTATACAGTCTCAGTTATCAGAATCCCTCTAGAATCATATTCCTTTTCCCATAGGTAATCCAACCCTGTGCTGCTTTTTCCCTGTTTATATACCGAAAGTCCAAGTCTATAGTAGTCAGTAGGTAAATGTGATATCGCTTCATCCAAATATTGTTCAACGGGATAAAGGCTAAATAGATAGTCATCGTATTGACTCGGATCTTTTCCCATAAATAGAGTAACTGTTCTTCCACTCAAACCCCAATCGGTTTTATAATCCCAAAATTCTATTTCGATTGTCCAAACTCCAGCGGCACTATCAATTTCCCTTATAATCATTCTGTTTTGATCTCCTATTTCAAAATTAGGTTCAAATCCAAAGGTTTCTTTAAATTTCATTAAATCTAATTCAGCTACCTCCCAAATTAATTCAGTTCCTTCGTTGAAACCTACACTATATTCGTCTTCTTGTGCTTTAGCATTCAGGTTAACACAAGAAGTAAATATACAAAAATAGAACAGACCGATGACGCAGAGGAGTTTAAGTTTGTTTTTCAATTTATCATCAAAAATTCTTTTCTAATACTATGAATAATTATACCATAGAATATCAATTATAATAAACTGTAAGTTAATAATTTTTTTAAACTTAAAAATTTGATTTTGGATTTTTACATCTGTTTTAACTAAACGAAGATATTAATTTATATTAGATACTTCAAATAATCAATAATATATTAAAATTAATTCTACTGAGGTAAAAAACTATGAATAAAGAAGATATTTGCTTTATGTCGGCTCTTGAAATGCGAGAAAAAATCAAAACTCAGGAATTATCTTCAGTTGAAATTACTGAAACAATAATTGAACGAATTAAAAAGATTAATCCGGTAATAAATGCATTTTGTACACCTACTTTTGAGTGGGCTAGAGAAACAGCTAAAAAGGCAGATGAAGCTGTTAAAAAAGGTGAGAAATTAGGATCTCTACAGGGTATCCCCACTTCAATTAAAGATGAAATGCCAATTAAAGGAATAAGAACTACTTTTGGGTCAAAGATCTATGAGAATTACATTCCTGAAGAAGATGATCTCTGTGTAAGTAGGTTGAAGAAAGCAGGATGTGTTATTTTAGGAAAAACTAATATGCCAGAATTTGGACACCATGGTTTTACAAGGAATTTAATTTTTGGAGAATCTGTAAATCCTTGGAATATAGAAAAATCTACAGGAGGATCTAGCGGTGGTGCAGCAGCTGCAGTGGCCAGTGGGCTTGGACCTTTAGCTCTGGGAGCTGACGCAGGAGGATCAATAAGGAATCCTAGTTCTCTTTGTGGAGTTTTTGGAATTAAATCAACTATTGGAAGGGTTCCATTATATCCAACAATTGGCTTATTAAGTGAGATTGGACTTGATCAATATGGTCCAATTGTAAGATATGTTAAAGATGCGGCTTTAATGTTAGATGTAATAAAGGGATCTCAACATGCAGATAAACATTCATTACCAGATCAAAATATCAGTTATTTAGAAAATATTGAGAATAAACCAAGAAAATTAAAAATTGGTTACTCCTTTAATTTAGGTTTTGTTAAAGCTCTAGAACCGATTATTAAAGAGAAAATACTAGATTCGGTTTATAAATTTGAAGAATTTGGTTATAGTGTTGAAGAAGTTAAAATAAAGTTGAAAAAACCTGAATATGCATTTAATATTATCTTCACTTCCTGGTTTGCCTATGATCTTAAAAGACACTATAAGAAATGGAAAGATCTTATGTCACCTACACTAGTAAAATTCGTTGAAGCTGGTTCAAATTACGGTGTTTTAGATTATTTCAAAGCTATGGATATAAAAAAGAAGCTTTATGAAGAAGTTTGTAGATATTTTAAAAAATACGACTTATTAATTACACCAACAATGGCAGTACCAGCATTCGATAAGGGAACTGATGGCCCATCCGTAATTAATGGAATTAGCGTTCCACCAACAGGATTTACAGCATTTACATTTCCTTTCAATTTAACTGGACATCCTGCAGCTTCTATTCCCTGTGGCTGGTCCAATGATGGGTTACCTATTGGAATGCAAATTATTGGTAATAGATTCGAAGAATTATTAATCTTCCAAGTTTCAAATGCTTTTGAAGAAATTGCTCCTTGGCAAGATAAGCGCCCAATATTTAACTAATGCCTTTTTTTTTATTTTTATTAAAAAGATTTCATCTTTGATGTTGTAATATAAGAAGAGTCACCAATAGTGATATTTTTCTTAATTAAATCTTCTAAAATGGAGTAGTCACCAATAATACTGTTAGAAGAAATTATTTTTCTCAAAAATACTCCATCTCCTATCACAGATTCAGAGAGAATACATTTTTCTAAAACTGAATCGTCACCAATTGATACATTAGGGCCAATTATAGAATTCTTGATTTTCACATTACTTCCAATAAAAACTGGAGGAATTAATTTTGAGTCTATTATATTTCCCTTTTGAAACAAATTTTCAAATAAGGGATCCTTTAACTTTGCTTCAGATAATAAATAGCGATTACCATCAAGTAGTGTTTCGGGTCTTCCGAAATCTAATACTTCACTCTGCATCACATTCCCTTTAAAAGAGACGCCCTCGTTTATTAAACGCTGTATAATTGGTGTTAATTGATGCTCATTACCGTTAGTTATTTCTACTTTACTTTGTTCTTCTAAAAGCTCAAACAATCGAGTAACTGAAGCCTTTCCAAAAAGATAAGCACCAGAAACAGCAAAATTAGAAATAAATTCTTGCGGTTTTTCAACGATTTTATTTAAATTCATATCTTCATCTACAACGGTAACACCGTAAAATTGAGGGTTATCTACCTTTTTAATATTAATAACCGCATCGCAATTCCCTTGGTGATATGTGAGTAAAACAGAAGAATAATCTTCCATTGGAAGCCTATCACTTAGAAAAATAAAGCAATCGTCATCCTTAACGAAATCTCTCGCTAATAATATAGCATCTCCAAGACCGCTGAAAAAGGGCGTATCGGCTAAAAAACCTAGCGGTTTCTGCTCAATAAATTTTAAGCTGAAGTAATCCGAGTAATGATTCTTTATATATTCTGAAATCTGTCTTTTTTTATATCCTACAATAAAGGTTATATCCGTTCCTTTAGGAAAAGTTCTTTTTAACTTTTCAAGGATGTGGTCAATTAATCTTTTCCCAGCTAATTTTAAAAATGCTTTGGGTTTTGAATAAGTGAATGGCTGAAGTCGTTGTCCTACACCTGCAATTGGACAAATTAATTTCAAACTTAAAATCAACTCTCTAGTATGGCTCTTAAAATTTCATAATATTCCGCTTCTTTTAATTTTTCTCTTACTGTAGATTTTAACTTTCTTAAGTAATAGTTATCGGAATTTGTTTTTTTCATACCTTTGAGTTTTTTGTTTAAAGCAATGCGCGTCCTTTCATCTAACAAATTGATTGGTATAGATTTATAATCTTGAATGATAGCTTTCATACCATCTTCACTATTATGGCTGTTTTGGTTTTCTAAGCTCTCGCGAAGAATAAGATATAAATTTTCAATCCAAGTTTCTATCCTTTCTATATCTCCTTTTATGTACGTTCGATTATCAAGCCAATCTTTAAAATCTATAACTTTGCTTAAAAGATCTCTGCGTTCATCGCTGATTATCTTCTTTTGTTTAACTTTTTGTACCAAATCTTGAACTTTTTGCTGTTTTAAATCAATTTTTTCTTCTTTCGATAATGATTGATAAATTTCATCCCTCTTCTTTCTCTCTTCTATCGTAGCCTCATCATCGAGCCATTTTTCAATTGACATGTTCTATGAATTATATTAATTTAATTCCCAATTTTAAATATCTATTAATTTATTAATATAGTAGATTAAATTTCGTTTTAAATGTGTAGAGAGATAGCTTAATATTAATTCATACAATTAATATATTTAGAATGAAAGTAAAGGGTATAATATTCGATTTTGGTTTTACATTATTTTCTTTTGAGAATCCATCCGTTGAAAAATATATGGATTGTTTCAAACGCGGGTTATCGAAAACTATAGAAACACTGAAGAAAGAGAATATCTTTAAGGAAACTGACGTAGTTATTGACCAATTCATTAAAATTTTTAACAGAAAAAGAAGCCATGCTTTTAAAATACAAAGAAAAACAAAAGAAGAGTATCCTACATCACAGGTTTTCGAGACCGTTCTGGATGATCTCATAAAAGATGGTTCCCTTAAGATTGAGAATATCAAGACCGAGTTATATGAAGATCTTGCTGAAATCTATCATTCTTGCGAGGAAGAAGAATGGAAACCTTATAATGAAACTAAAAATACATTAGAAGCTCTATCCAGAATTGAAGCCTTAAAAATAGGGCTTATCTCTAATCACCCAAACCATAAAACTATAAAAAATTTACTCGAAAGCAACAATTTACAACATTATTTTGATGTGATAGTTACTTCCGCTAAATTTGGTAAAAGAAAGCCTAATCCCGATATTTTTCTATATACATTAAAGAAGATGGGTTTAGAAAAGCATGAGGCTAAAGATTGTATTATGGTAGGGGATGAAGCTGCGGACGCTGTTGGTGCTAATAGAGTCGGTATGCAAATTGTTCTAAAGGAAAGAGAGTATGAATTTCCTTACGAACGGGAAATCACTATACCTAATGTAATAAAAATAAAATCTATAAATGAAGTTTTAAATTACATAAGTTAGAAGAAGTAGCCCAGGGGGGACTTGTTCTCCCTTGAAGATATTTCAAGAGGTTTGAACCCCCGATCCCTTGCTCCGCAAGCAAGTATCCTATCCACTAGACCACTGGGCTATTTTTTTATTAATAAATAATCGTGATTAATAGTTAAAATACTTTATTTCTCTATTAAGAATTTTAATGGTTAAAAAACGCTAACTCTGAAGCATACAGGTTATCTAGGATAGTCCGGTTTACTAGACACCAGAGTAGTAGTTTCTTCAATCCAGCTAGATAAATCTTTGTCTACACGAATAAAGGTCACTATTTTATCTAATTCCTGCAGTTTAGTAAATGTGCATTCTGCAACTAAATCCCAACCCCCATAAACAGGGGTTACATAAGTAACTTTCCAATTTTCATCGAGATTATTTGATTTTAGTCCTGTTAACCTTTCGACAACTTCCCATTCAGTTCCGATGACTTTTAACCTGATTAAGATATAACCTCTATAGAAAATACCTGAACACCAAAAATTCTTATTTTTAATGCTTACTCTAATATATTTATTAGCCTTTATTCACCTTAATAATGATTTATTTTTTTTGAAAAGGTTTATTATTAATATTCAAATAGCTTTCGAAATTAGAATAAAAATTAACTATCTTGTAAGTGAGATTCTAGAAATGGATATCGTTGAAATTAAAAGGCTAATTTTGTTATTTGGTCTAACAAACGCCGTGAAATTTGGAGGGAAACCGAATTTGAAGGCTATTATGGGAAAATTAATGAGTCAAGAATCAGAACTAAGAACCCGAATAAACGAAATTAAGCCCTTGCTTGATGAGATTGCTGTAGAAATTTCTAAACTAACAGAACAAGAGCAGCGAGAAAAATTACTAGAATTAGATCCCACTGCACTCGAGAAAAAGACTTCCGCCAAAGAAGAAAAAGAATTACCCCGCTTGCTCAACACTGAAAATTACGAAAAGATTATCATGCGCTTAGCACCATATCCTAGTGGAGCCTTACATATTGGAAACGCGAGAATGGTGATCCTAAATAGTGAATATGTAAACAAATATAAGGGGGAGTTAATCTTATTTTTCGATGACACGATCGGGAGTCCAAAATCTATGAGAAATAGTCCAAAAGCGAAGTACGTAATTCCCGAGGCTTATAAATTAATAGAAGATGGATTAAAATGGTTAAATGTTGATTATTCCAAAGTCTATTATAAGAGTGATAGGTTAGAAATATATTACGAATATTGCGAGAAACTCATTCAGGATGACATGGCTTATGCATGTTTCTGTAGTGCACTTGAGTTTCGGGATAGTTATAAAAAACAAAAGAAGAATTGTCCTCACAGAAATCAATCTATTGCTACAAATCTTAAAGAATGGGATAATATGAAAGCGGGTAAATATCGTGAAACGGAAGCTGTAGTAAGATTAAAAACTGGAATGGATCAAAAAGATCCTGCTTTAAGAGATCAAATTATGATGAGAATTTCTGAAGCGGATCATCCCCGCGTAGGAAATAAGTATTTTGCTTGGCCAATGTTAGAATTTTCATGGGCAATTGACGATCATTTAATAGGCGCAACGCACATTCTAAGGGGCATAGATTTGGTAAAAGAGGATGTAATTGAAGCATTCATCTGGGATCATTTTAAATGGAAAAAGAGTGAATTTTTACATTATGGCAGAATAAAGTTTCCAAATATGAAGCTAAGCAAAACACAGTCTAGAAACAATATTACGAAAGGTATTTACGAAGGTTGGGACGATCCAAGGACTTGGAGCCTACAATCGTTAGAGAAAAGAGGGATTAAAGCTGAAGCGCTAAAAGAAGCCCTTTTGGAGTTAGGAATGTCAACAACAGGAATAGTTTTTGACGAGTCATGGTTATATTCAAAAAATAAAGATATTATAGATAGTATTTCAAGTAGATACTTCTATGTAGAAGACCCAATCAATATTGAGATTGAGAATGTACCATTCTCAGAATATACTGCAGAACCCTTACTGTTACCGTCAAATCCAACAAAGGGAAAAAGGAAAATTAAAGTTACAGCAAAAGATGGCAAATTAAACACCCTGATTGCTCGTAAAGATGCGAATCAGTTAAGGATCGGGCAAATAATTCGATTAAAAGACTTGATAAACATTCAAATAACTGCTGTAGACTTGAACGAGAATTTAATAAAATCTAACTTTAACAGCTTTAAATTAAATAGGGATTTTTCGATCATTCAATGGGTTTTCAAAGAAAATAATGTTCACATTTCAATAATAAAACCAGATGGAACGATATCACAAGGTAGGGGTGAAGTAAACCTAGCTAAAATCCCTTTAAATAAGCCTATTCAATTCGAACGATTTGGATTTGTAAATCCAATAAAATGGGTAGATAATGCATTAATATGCTATTTCACTCATTAAATAGACAAATAAATTTTTTACACGGTATACTTTTAAATCAAAAACAATAATAAAACTAAAGCAAATAACACAATCAATCTTAATCTAAAATAAGAATGAATGAGAAAGAAAATTCTAGCGAACTGAGTCGAAGTAAGCTGAAATGGGATTTTTGTCCAATTTGTGGAACAAAAATACCTCAAATTGAAAATATTCAATATTGCATTAAATGTGGCGTCGATCTTCAATATATTAACATCCATATGAGAATGCCGCCTCGTAAGAGTCAAAGTTCCAAGCAACTTTATAGTTATGGAGCACCTAGACTGCTAAAAAAAAGACTTAATCAAGATGATCTCCTCAATTTAAAAGATAAACAATTATGGGGTGCCGGCGCTTCTATAGGGATAACAGCTGCAGCATTTTCTGCTATGGAAATAATTTCTTTGGGGGTCGTATTCATATTTATATTTTTATCAGGTAGTATAGAAGAAGCATCTAATGCAGTCGCTAATCCCTATTTCATTATATTTAGTTCTTTTATAGAATTAGTTTTATTCATTGTTCCACTTCTGTATGTTGGTAAACATCTAGAAAGACCAAATATCAGTAACCGATTAATCATATTAGGTTTTACTACAAAGGGTTATAATAAAATCCAGCTTTTAAAAGAGATTCTACTTGGATTAGGATTTGCAGTTGTAGGAGTACTATTAGTTCTTTTCGTTTCATTTGTAATGGAAGTTCTGTTATCCGCAATTTTTGGTGTATCTATTGTCTCGGAACTAGGTGGATCTCCTGGTGAAGTAGATGCATTAATACTATCTTCAGATATTCTTAGTCTTGTCTTTTTAGTTATCATTATGATAGTGATTATCGGTACATCTGAGGAAGTTTTATTCCGTGGGTTTTTACAAAAGGGTTTAATCCGTAATTTAGGCAAAACCTGGGGAATTATACTTACGGCATTGATATTTTCATCAATTCATTTAATAGGAGTATTCTTACTTCCAGAATCATTGACAGTATTCGTAATTTCCTTGCTCCTCAACTTTTTTCCCTATTTCGCGATCTCCCTTTTACTTGGTTTACTATATTATTGGAGAAAAGAAAATTTAATAGCGGTTATGATTACTCATGGCGTATATAATGCCCTTACGATTATCCTAGTGTTTTTAGTTTTTAATATTTTTTAAATATAATTGGGAAATTCTATGACAATTTTAGACACTTTTAAGAAGAAATCTGAAGGTGCATTATCTAAAATTGGGATTGGATTAGGAGATTCGGCTACACACAACATCAAAATATTAAATGCTACTTTAAAAGTATTAAAATTTAACAATTCCTCCTTTTTTTTATTTGGAAATAGACATCAAATAGAGAAAATCGCTACGCTTCCTATATATAAAGAAAATAAGAAATTTATCAATTTAATTGATTCAGATGATCCGGCATCTGAGATACTCCATTATTTAAGCCGTAATCTCATATCTTGTGCTGTTAGAGGCAGCTTAAAATCAAGTAAATTCTTGAAAAATCTTAACTTAACCCTAAAAATATCAGAAATAAACCGTTTAGCTTTATTAGAAACAAAATTAGGTCACCAATTTTTTTTTGGACCCGTTGGAATTGACGAGTGTACCAATTTAAGCAGCAAGAAAGTATTTATTAAGAAAGCACTAAAAGAATTAACTGTTTTAAACATTGAGCCTAAGATTAGTGTTTTAAGTGGGGGTAGGCTAGGAGATATTGGGAGAAATGCGGATATAGATAAAACTATAACGGAAGCTAAAGAATTAGTAGATTGGTTTAAGTTAGAAAAACCTGATTTAGAAATAGAGCATGTAGAGATATTGATTGAAAAAGCAATAGAAAACAAATCCAATTTAATTTTAGCTCCTAATGGGATATCCGGAAATTTAATTTATCGCACTTTGGTTCATTTAGGCGGTGGTAAAGCGTATGGGGCAATTTACATGGATATCGGTTATAATATAATAGATACTTCTCGTGTGGGTGACTCGTCAGAAATAATTGGGGGAATTATTCTAGCTCTAGCAAAATCTACCTGAAAGTTAAAATTTTAAGAAAAAAATAATAGATTTATAGGAATTGTATTCACATAGATCTGTAATTATAAAAAAGAAAAAAATTTAGGTAATTGCTCCAAGAATAGTAGCTACAATGACCACGATACCTCCAATTAATACTCCGAAAATTAAGATTCCCACGCCTAATATGCCCAGGAATACTGGAGTGTAATGAATCGGTCGAATCCCCAATAATATCGCTAAAATAGCTAAACCAAACGCAACCGCACCTCCTATCCATCCCCATCCCCAGCTTACAATTTCAACACTCATAACTTTTAAAACTGCTTCGATTAACGTTATAATTCCACCAGCAATTGCCATAATTCGCATTAATAGGTCTGTTTCTTGAACTTCACTCATTTTTTCTCACTTAATTTCAATTTATTTTTAAATTAAAAATAGACTATTTCTCCTTAAAAATTTATAGCCTATTTACACTAAACTATTAATATTTTTAATATTAAAAATTGAGGTAATAAACTAAAATCACAATTTTTAAGATTTAAAGATGGGAGGGGAGGGATTCGAACCCCCGGCCACTTGGCCCCCAGCCAAGTCTTAAGCTGTAAAACTTACCGTTTTACGGTATCATACCAAGCTAGACCACCCTCCCTTTTAAAATTGGATGCATAACCTATGCATTACAAAAAAAAAAGGGCCAATTTAGATTTTTATAAATTAAAATCATAAATTCTATTTATTTTTAATTATCTTATAATAAAAACCAATAATTTTTAAATTCTTTAGAGGTTTTTTATTCTTATAATTTTCTTAAATTAAATCAACCCTAGATTGAAAGATGCGCTCCAGAAAACCATTCATTATTTTTTGGCCTCAATATTTTGATGCAAAGAGGAGTAGATCAAATGGAAGGCGTGTCCCAAAAAAGTATGCGATAGACAAAGTCACTACTGGCGATATCTTAAACGCTGCTAAGAGATTGGGGTATACTGCTCACCACGAAAAAGGTTACAAATATCCTAGAACGTGGTGGGACGATCCTGGTAGAGTATCAATTGATACGCAAGGAAAGAAAAAAGCTAAGGTTCTATTAGAAGTTGCTAAAGAAATTAAAAAAAAACAATCATAGAATTAACCAAATTTCATGCACGAATTTTCATTTGCTTACAATATATTCAAAGTTGCCGAAGCAACAGCTATAAAAAATAAAGCTACAAAGATAACTGAAGTTTATCTCGAAATTGGCGAATTGACTCTAATTGTTCCGGAACTTCTTAAGAAGTCTTTTGAAATGGCTACAAGCGGTTCAATGGCTGAGGGTGCGGAGCTAATAATAGAAAAAACTCCGGGAAAAATAAAATGTAGAGAATGTAATAAAACTTCGACAGTAACTTTAACCGAAGAAGCACATTTAACTGGATTACAGTTGTTTCAATGCAAGCATTGCCAAAGTAAAAACACGGAAATTATCGAAGGAAAGAAAGCAAACATTAAAAACATCAAAATATTATAATCAGTTGTTTTAAGGTATATATGAACTTAGAAGTTGTTTGGGAAGGAAGTTTACCCTTAGAAAGAATTAAATGGGGTAAAAAACTTTTTACTGAATATATTTTGCCACCCAAACTAGATTTAAAAAGAAAAAGTAACTGGATACATCACTTACGAGAAAACAATGCTGATTATGATGGAAACCTTCTATTCTTAGAGAAGTTCTCCTGAGTTAGATGATTTAAGAAAAGAACCAAAAGAAGCGTTTATGCGAGAAATTTATGAAGAGGCACCATTCCACTTTCAACCTAATACTTATTTGTATGCGATTTTATTAGGATGGAATAATGTTTCTGTTACTTTTCTGACTTCTGAAACAATCAACGAAGATTATGATATTAATCCAAGAGACCTTATAATTGGAGATAAGAAGGAATGGGAAAATAATCTCAGGTGGCTTCGAATTGAAGATTTAAAAAAGTATCCTCCAAATAAACTACTCGATGGGCTTTACTACTATCAAAAAAAAATAGCTAATGATTAAAAGCTAATTAAATAGAAAACTAAGAATATTTAAATTAGGTTTCTAAACAGGGTGTATAAAGAAAATAAATATTATTCACTTATTAGAATTCCATTTAGAATTCCGTGTTGTCCTGGACGACTTGAGATTCTTGCTCTTCCCAATTCGGTTTCAACAATAGCACCCTTTGTAAGAATATGACGCCTATTTAAATCTTTAGAAGCTGCATTGCTTTCGAATTTTAAAATTTTAACCTTGGAAGTCTTATTTGTAGTAAGGTCTGTAACATTTATGAATGTTGAGGAGAATAGCTTAAGTTTAGAATTACCTCCTAAAGTTCTCTGTGTCTTTTTCTTTTCAACACCTACTTTAGTCTCAATTGAAGGTCTCTCCAATTCTCTTTTTCTTTTTTTATGGAAATGTTTGTACTTTTTTCCCGTGTATTTTCTTTTACTCCTTGCTTGACTTCTTGCCATGATTAATAGACACTTATCGGGTCGACTATGATATAAACGATAATATACTATTTCTTTAAAATTTTTGTGTTTAGAATCGAAGTTTATAATTTCTAAAAGAAAAATAGAAATAGGTAACATTAATTTATTAAGTATAATTATTAAATTATCGAATAAATATTGTAGAATAATTATTGGTTGTTGAAGAGAATGATGGAAAATAATCCCAATAAGCTGAACTTAGACGAAGATACTGTAAATAGAATAATTAAATCAAGTACAACTACAGTAGGTATAATTGTCAAGGATGCTGTCGTAATTGGTACAGAATCCCAAGCTACCGCGGGTTACACTGTCGCCACTAAAACCGCTCAAAAACTATTCAAAATTAACGACTATACATGCGCTACAATCTCTGGGGGGGTGGCAGATTGTCAATATGTTGTTAATCAACTTACAGCACTCTCGAATTTGAAGCAAATAGAACAGGAAAAGGTACCAGATCCTCAATATATCGCAAGTTTGACAAGAAATATCCTATTTAGTGGACGGTCGTACTTTCTCTGCATGATGATTATTGGGGGATATTCCCTTAAAAAGAAAGATGGAATCCTTTATGGGGTTGATTTGCTTGGAACTTTATACGAAGAAGAGAATTTTATATCTTTTGGTTCAGGTTCTCCGTTCTCTATTGGTGTTTTAGAAGCAGATTGGAAACCAAATATGACAAAATCTGCCGGAATCAACTTAATAAAAACAGCAATATCAAGTTCTAGAGAAAGAGACGCGGCTTCAGGATTTGCTCTTCAAATTTGTACCATTGACAAGTCGGGTTATAATCAAGTTCAATAAATATCATAACGAGATAGAGCAAAATTTTGGGCTTAATCTTACTCACTTTAAAATAGATTTATGCAAAATAAATTTAATCTTTACTTACTTCTATGCTTATCTGAGTTATTTTGTTGTCCAAGTAAATAAATCCATTAATATGCTTATTTTTAGAATCAATTATGATCCAAACTAAATGTGTAAACTTCTTTATTCCACAATTGTGATAGTATTTCATATATTTTTTATCAATACTGCTTGGATGTGCCCCCATAGGATGCGAGTGAAAAATAGCTAATAGTTTTTGACCTTTTTTTTTAGATATGATATTAGACTCTAATATTTCTTTATCATTATTCATTAGAAACGACGCAGGACCTGACATACTAGATTCGATGCACTGAAAAATTTTACTATAATATCTATATTTAAAATTACCATTATCATTAATTTCTTGAATATTACCAAAAATGAAACCACAAGCTTCGTTTGGGTGGACTTTCTCAATACATTTATCAAAATTACTTATTAAATCCTCGCTTATTACAAAAACTATATCATTTTCAAATCTCATTTTGTCTCTAATTCCTAAAATCATAATAAAGTTAAAGCCGCGTTTAAGGTAGCCAATCGTGATTTTTGTGGATTATCTCCAGAACCAATAATAATTACATCGTTAGGTTCGAATTTCACATTTGCGTTATCAATCTGAGTTTTAAAATAATCGAAAGTATCTTGATTGACTTTCTCTCTTTCATTTAGGTTATTTACTTTTGTTGGAAAATATATTTCTTTCCCATTATAGATAAGACATGTCGCTCCGGAACCATTAATCTTTATTGCGGCATCTCTTTGTTCAATTCCATCTTTAATATTTTTTGCAGCGTTCTTAACTAAACAAAAATATGGATTACCATTCTCTAGATCGATTATGATTTCTTTTAAAAATTTCAAGTTTGCTTTCTCTAATAATGGAATTTTTTTTTTAATTTTTGTTAAAAATTTATAACCTTTTTCGGTTAATACATGGCCTCTTCTTTGAATCTCAGTATTACTTCCCTTTCCTTCGCTTGGAACCATGATGAATTTAATAACATCCTTTAATTTTTTAAATAAAGATTTTGCTGTCCCCGAACCAATTTGCAATTCTTCTTTAAGGCGATATCTCCCAATACCTTCTGAATTCTCTCCAAATATGAATAATGATAATAAAACATGAACATATTCAAATGTCGGTTTTATAGTACGACTTTCGAATAATGGTTCTAATTCACTCAGTTCTTTCATAGTATTAATTGATCTTAGGAAACCATTCATAAAAACATTAGTTCAAAAAAAATTATATATTAACATAGTTTTATTTCTCCTATATAATCGATATTAATCAATTTATCGATTAATCGGCGAATAATATTCATGGCTAAGAAAAAGTTCTCAGAATACTCAGAGGAAGCGGAGGGTACGCAAGATCTAATCTTATTTAGAGAGCTATCCGCTAAAGAGTCTAAAGATTCCGAAGCGGAACCTCAACAGTATGTCGATCAAGAAGATAAGATACATTTAGTCTATAAGTTAGTACCTTTTGGCGGGAATTATCTTTATTCTTTGCTTATTATGAACGAAAGTACTGCTCCGATAACAGAAGTTAAAATTAGAATAATAATTCCCGAATTTTTCGAACTCTGTAGAAGCACTCCCCCAACTTTGACCATAGAATCTCTTCAATCTGAGGACGAGAGTAATGGTGAAGTTATCGGAGAGAACCAAGTTAAAATGGAATTTGAACTTTTAAACGGTAATTCCCAAAAACAAATTAACTTATACCTCTGTCCGTTAAGTTTAGAAAAAAAAGGTAAGGTAAGATCTTTCATTACTTTCGTTAACAATGCAGACTTCATTAGGGCAATAGATACTGATTCTATTAATATTGAATTAGATCCGTTTAGCATTGAAAGAAAAATAATACCTCAATCAGAAATCAAAAGATTTTTGGAAAAACCATGGATAAAAAAAGCAAATAAAAGTATTGGGATTGGTATAGACGGAATTTTTGACGAGAATTATTTTTTTGATCAGATCGTTAAATCTATCCAAGATAATAATTTCCAATTAATTCATAAAAATCAAAGTAATAAAATTAGCTGGTTCTGTGGCACAGATCTTGTGTCCGGAAATGATATCTTAGTAATAGGGCAGATTGTAGCTGGTAAGATAGAGTGGTTAGCAGCCTCGTCAAATCCTCAATTAATAATTTCTGTCCTAACAAACTTTGTTAACATCTTTACAAACGAAATGATACAACTCGGTCATATTTCTTCAGAAGATCAAGTTTACTCATTAGAATGTAAGTATTGTGGTAATACTTTGCCTAACTTTCCTGTAAGAGGAAAAACGATAGAATGTAATAGGTGTAACTATGAACAAGTCATCTGGAATTAGTAAAAATAGCTAATAATTCAATCATTTCTTCTTTTTAACAGTTTCTATTTGAAATAAATTTATATTTTTTAAGTTTCATATGACCAAAAACTTCATATATCAGCGCTTCACATTTTGAATATTTTTTTAATTTCTTTTAAACTTTTTACTGATCACTTAAAATCGTTAGAGAATCTAAACTTAAAATGTTTTAAATGGTCAAATCTTAACGGAATTAGAGAATTGGCAAAAGAAATCTATGTTGCACGAAATGAATCGATTAGTATGATTTGATTTTTGTCGTGAAATTTTTTTCTTTTAATTCTTTCGAACATTAAGCTTGAATCAAAATCTTTAAATAAGTAGAAGATGATATCATATATAACCAACTCTTAAATTATAATTAATTTCAATAAAATAAATAAACTATAAGTGGAGGAATAAAAAATGGCTGAATATATTTCCTGGTCCCCAATTAGGCGACTCATGAAACACAACGGTGCAATTATCGTTGCTCGAGACGCAGTAGACGAATTAGTTGATTGGATGAGCTCTTCCGCAGTAAAAATCACAAAATCTGCGCTTACACTCACTAAACACGGGAAGAGGAAAAAGGTAACTCGCGACGATATTCTACTCGCAATTAAATACTTCTAAAAAGATTTTTGAAGTAGTTCCTAAATTAAAAACACATTCTTTTTTTTTTTTTTTTTTTTAAAATTTAAACATAAAAATGTAATTATGTCACAGATTTAAAGAAAAACTGAAATAAATCTTTCAATTCGAAAGATTTACTCCAGAAAAAAAGATATATGGTGTTAAATCAACCCATTTAAGAAATGAGCTTGTAATAATATAAAAATTTGCTTTACAATTTTAAATTTAAATCTTAATATTTATTATAATTTATTTGTTGAAGGAAATAATTCTTTTTATACGATTCTTAAGAAATAGTTATAGTCCCTTAAACTGAGGTAACCATCGTTTTTCCGCTTCGAACATCTCATCTACCATATTTCGAACTTCTTTAGGAGAGCAAACGCTAGCTGTATTAGGATCTAACAAAACTGCATGATATATTTTTTCTTTATCTAGATTTAGTTGTCCTTCTACTGCTGCTTTCTGGACCATTACATTCGAATTGCACAATGCTTGACAAATTGTAGGTAGTACAATTCCACCTTGGGGATGTAAACCTTGATAATCTGCGAACGCAGGGACTTCAACGCAACATTCTTTCGGTAAATTAGTAATTAAAGATCCATTTTTGTTCATAACATTACCATTAAATCTAAACGGAATGTCAGTTTCCATAGCATTGATTATGTGAGAAACGAATTCAAGAGAAGGTATTTTTTTTGGGGTTAGCTTCATATTTGATAATCTTCGCTCAAATCGACGTTCCATCCGTCCTAGATTTTTAATCTGAATACGATAATCTTCTGCTTGTAGTAAACTATCGAATCCCGTTTTTGCTCCACTATATTTTTCTAATAAATCATTTCTTTTACGATAATAAGGAAGATATTCGCTAAGGTGCCCCGTAGATTCAGTCATAAAATACCCCGTTGCTTCCATCATGTCCCATCTAAGAGATTCTCCGCCAATAAGGTTGGGATTGTTATTATATGCATCGTATAGAAGCGGGTAAGCGTTTTTCCACGGAACATTTGATGAATTTGAATCCCGATACCACAGTTCGAGAAACCAAGCCATATGGTTAATTCCAGCACACAAATAGCTAAAATTTTCTGATTTAGCTCCAATCCAATTCATTAACATTCCACTCGTTCCTTGAACTCCGTGACAGAGCCCAACAGTAGAATCGGGATTAATGCTATTACAGTACCATGTATTCATTGCCATGGGATTTGTGTAGTTAAGAAAAATGGGACCTCCTTCTTTAGCTCCAGCATTAAACCCTACTTGATTTATTAATTCAACTATTTGTTTTAATACAGGAGCATTACGCAAAAATCGGAAAATACCTCCCGGACCCAAAGTATCTCCTACACATTGGGAAACCCTATACTTGAAAGGAACTTCTACATCTACTTGATACGCGTCTAAACCTCCTACGTGAATCGCACTAATGACATATTTCGCATCAGATATCGCTTTTTTCAAATCCGTTGTTTTTTCGAAAGAGACACCTTCCAATTTCTTAGGTTGCGTCTCCTTATATTTACTCATTAGCTTAAACATTAAATTTACGCGGTGTTCATCAAGATCCTCAAGACAAATTATGGTATCTTTTTGAACTGAAGGGAATGTCATTAAATCAGTGAGCACATTCTCGCCGAAAGCTATAGAGCCCGCGCCTATAAAAGCAATTTTCAGATTAATCACATGTTTTGATTTTTTAATTGAAATTAAAAAGAATTTACTGGATAAAATTTTATCTTTTTTTTTTCTTCATTTCTCTTAACTAAATTTTTAATTTCCAGCATTCTTATTGTTAAACTTACCCATCCACGGACAATCTCGAATTGCATTCTTTTTCCTGCGGGATATAATCTCCGTATAATTTCATCTGGGCTTATCCCGTTTTTAGAGCTATTTTGAATAATATCTAAAACTTGTTGTGTTCTTTTTTTTCTATGCTCTAAAATCTCATTTAGACGCTTTATTGGATGAGCAATAACGGATCCATGAGCGGGTAATATAATTTTAAGGTTAATTAATTTTCTAATTGTATTAATAGAGTTAATATAGTCTTCTATATTACAATTTGGAGGCCCTAACCATGTAGTCATCGAATTTAAAATATTATCTCCAGAAAGTAAGACACCTTTTTCTTCGTTGTACAAGGAGATGTGGTCTACTGCATGTCCAGGTGAGTTGATAATCTGCCAATTCTCGTTATTTATTGAAATCTGTGTATTTTCTGCTATAATTTCATCTGGATCTGTAATAAATGAAAGACCATAGATTTGCTTATAAACTAGATCGGAAAATAAATGCTGCACGAAGCTCCTTATTCTATACCCCAACCCTTTTTTTACAATAAAATGATCTTTATAATTATCTGCGTTAAATGATTTCCCAAAATTGTTCTTATTCCTTATGATTTCAGCCGTTTTCTCCGTCAAAACAATTTTAACACCGAGAGCTTTCCGTATTCTTTTTAATCCTGAAAAGTGATCGGGGTGTCCGTGTGACACTAAAATTCGTGTTAATTTGAATACACCATTATTTTCTTCATAGAACTTCTTAATTTCGTTTAACTCTTTAATAAAGATTTTTACCATCTTTCTATTGCCATAGCCGGCGTCGTATATAATTCCATCATGACCTGCTAAGATGTATATGTTCTCTGTTGGTTTTATTTGTCCGAAAGAGCCTTTTTGTTTAATCAAAAAAATACATGGGAATACTTCATCCATAGGAACTAATCATTTGAAGTAATAAATAGTTTAAAAAAAAGATTTGGAATAAATTAAAATAATTAAAAAGAACCGTTCTGATAGAAAACTGAAAGATTAAGTTTGTTCGCTTACAATTTCTAATTTCTCTTGCGAAAAAGTCTTGATTTTCTTATCTTTTTGTGATCCGATTGACTTCATTTTTGCATAGGAAATGTCAATATCTTTCATCAACTCAACCTTATTCTTTAATTCCTCTGAAATTACTTTAGTTGTGATACCTTGAGAATAGAGCATTCCTAGCCCGCCCAATATTCCCTGTTTAATTAACCTTCCTAAGCTTCCCAGCATCCAATTAAATTTACCAAATGGGTTGAGATATTCTTTTGCCCTTCTTAATAGCCATCCTTTCAGATAAAAAGCGGCGTAAGCCTCGGCGACTAATTGAAGAAAATCTTTTGAGGTTAACTCTTCAGTTCTCATCATTGGATGAAACAAATCGTAAAATTTATAATTATTTGCGGTTATTCTACCCTTTTCCTTCATCTCATCGTAAAAAGGCGTTCCCGGAAAAGCAGTAATGGGTGTGAACTGGACACAGTCTAAATCTAGGTCTATCGTATTTTGAATATTCTGCCTAACCATTCGTTTGGTTTCGCCGGGAAAACCGATTATAACCCCACCGAAGATGGATATTCCTTTATCCCGCAAACTTTTTACGACGGTTTTGACCATTGCAGGCGTAGTGTTCCTCTTATTCATCGCATCTAAACTCTGCTGATGAACGGATTCAATTCCAAGGAAGACTTGCCTAAAATTGGCTTTATACAATTTATTAATTAATTCTGGGTTATGAAATAACGTATCCACTCTTGATTGGCAAGAAAAACGCATTTTGGAGTTTACTCCTGATTTAATTAGAGTATCCAATATCTTATTTGTTCTTTTCACGTTAATTGTGAAGTTATCTTCACAGAAAAAAATAAAATCGTTTTTCCAATCAACATCGTACACCTCTCTCATTATTCTCGAAATTGATTTAGTTCTGTACGTAGAACCTCCGCTTGAATTTCTCCACATTTTTATAATACAACAAAACTTACAATTGTGCGGACAACCTCTTGAAGTCTCTACTTGGCGAGTGGTGGTACCCAAGTATGTGTAAAGCTTTCCCTTCAACAAATCCCGTCGTGGCATTGGAAAATTATCTAAGTTGGGTTCTAAAGCTCTTTCAGAATTATGGATAATTTTACCTTCTTTATTTTTAAAAGAAATTCCATCAATTTCCTTAATAGAAATTTTATTTTTATTTCCATCGAGGTAATCAATAATTTCTTTAAAAGTATGTTCTCCTTCACCTCTTACGGTAAAATCAACATAATCGTGGTCGGCTACAAATTCTGGTACCAAAGTAGGATGGTACCCACCGATAATCGTGTTACAACCGTGCTCCTTAGCCATTTTAGCAATTTCTAAGGCGGAATATATTTGTGGAGTCATGCTTGTGATCGCTACTGTATCGTATCGATTTAACTCGCTACGAAATTTATTCTCGCGATATTTATCAACTTTAAAATCAAATAATTTAGCGTCGTGTTCGGGGACCATAGCAGCTATCGTAATTAAACTTAAGGGAGCACCCGTAATAATAGCATCCATCCCCGATTGTAAACGAGCGGGATTTATATACAAGATCTTCATAATTAATCACTTTTTTTTTTTCCCAATGAACCAGCTTAACCGTATTTAAAACGAACCATACTTGATACAAACTAACTTGGAAGAGGAGGTTAAGCTGAAATTCAGTTAGTTAATGGTTTTAAGTCATTATAATATTTAAACTTGTTGAATCTACATAGTCTTTGTTTGATCAATATAGCTCTTACTTCTCATCAAATTATATATTAAAAGGGAAATAACAATAAAAACCAATTTATTATGAATCATAACATTGAATCCTTAGATAATACAGTAAGTTCAAGATTACAAAAATCTTAGCCCCCTCTGAATTAAAAACAAACCACTTCAATTATTTTGTAACATGGTTAGTGAAGTTTCTGGATATTTTAACGAACCTTTTTTGAAAAAGAACAGAGTATTTTATCGACAATACCAAAAAAATATTATTAACAAATGTAAAGGAATAAATTCTTTAATAGTTTTACCAACTGGCTTAGGAAAAACAATTATAGGGGTTTTACTCATAGGTAAAACTTTGGAAAAATATCCAGAATCCAAGATTATTATTCTTGCCCCGACCCGCCCTTTAGTTTCTCAGCATAAAGCGTCCTGTGAGGAATTTTTAAATATCAACTCCGATTCAATTATTTCCTTTACGGGTAAAGTATCTCCTGAGAAAAGAATATTTCACTTTAAAAACTCCAAAATAATCGTCTCTACGCCTCAAGTTATTAAAAACGATATTGAAAGAGGTAGATACGATTTAAAGCGTGTTTCCCTAATAATATTCGACGAAGCGCACAGAACAAGGGGAAATTATGCGTATTGTTTTATATCTTCAGAATATATTAACACTTGCCAAGATCCTCTCATTTTAGGATTAACCGCTTCACCTGGAAAAAGTTATCTTCGCATCCAGCAATTATGTAACAATTTATACATCGAGAATGTTTTGTTCAAAACCTACGAAGATAAAGACGTACAACAATATATATACGATATTGATACTTATTTAGAGTTTGTCGATTTACCCATTAAAGTAATTGAGTTAAGTGCCATTTGGTATACTTTATTTGAGAAACTAATTCAATATTTTATTGAGAAAAAATTAATTCCTCCGAGCAAGCGATATTATTCTAAATCGGATTTCTTGGGAATTTCGCGAGATCTAACTCTCTCTCTAAAATATGAAAATGGTTATTTACCAGAGTTATCTGAAGAAGAGTATCAAAGCGCACTTTATTTTCAATCACCTCGGATTATTGATGTCGTAAATGAAGGGTCGTTAAATATCCAATCGATATACTCATTTTGTTCTAGCTTTATCTCTTTGCTTCACGGAAAAGATTTATTAGAATCTCAGAACGTAACCCTATTTCTAACATTTTTAGAAAAATTAGAGTATAAATCTGGCCAAGAAATACTTTCTGCTAAAAGAATTGTTAACTCAGAGCACTTTAAATTTATCAAGAATAATTTCCTTCAGAATAAAATCGATGATTACGCTCATCCTAAAATTGAAAAGTTATTTTCTATTGTATCAGAAGAATTAGAAAACCATTTAAGCACTAAAATTATTGTTTTTACTCAATACCGAGAAATGGCAGAATTATTGAAGGATAAATTTAAAGATCACTTTGGAACTCAATTAAATGTAGAAAAATTCATAGGTCAGGCTAGCAAAATTAACGATTTAGGATTTTCACAAGATCACCAAATAGAAATAATAACACAATTTAAAGAAGGCGCAATAGATGTTCTAATTGCTACAAGTGTTGCAGAAGAAGGGCTTGACATTCCCAATGTTGACGCAATAATCTTCTACGAACCTGTACCTTCTGAGATAAGATTAATTCAAAGACGCGGAAGAACAGGAAGACACAGTCCAGGTCGATGTTATTTACTCGTAGCTCGAGAAACTATTGATGTTCCCTTTTATAAAGCTGCCGATAGAAAAGAATCTGCTATGCATTGGGTTTTGTCCCATACTAAGGAATTAGATCTTTGTAAAATTGCAGATCGAGAAGAGATTTGTTTTAAAAAAGAACAAACGGTAGTTTCAGAATTGGATTTAATTAAAAACTACCATGAAAGGCGTGAGAGAGAAAAGGAATTGCTTGCAGATCGTTCTATTGAGGAAATAATCTCTGAACTGGATAATTTTGTCCAGAGTAAAGAGTTCCAATTGTTCAAAGATTCAGGAGTAACTTTTTATTCTGATGTTTTAAGATTGGACGAAGCGAATCTAAAAAGGTCTATATTAAAATTAAAAGGTAATCAAAAAGAGAAAAATAAGAAAATGACAGAAAGAAAAATGTATTTAAATAAAAATGTAAAAACGTTAATTAAAATTGCTGAAACTTATAGCGAAAATGGAAAAATGCCTCTTTCAGAATTTAAAGAATTTGCTGAAGAAGAAGAGATAATTGAAAAGAAATATTATACCCATTTTAACCAAGCTTGCCGTTTAGGTTATTTAAAGAAGGTTGCAGACGAAGTACACTTTGTAATGGGTTACGACTGAGTTAATATATTAATTTATAATCAAATTTTATCATCTTTTTTCTTCTTGAAAAGAAGGTATGCAAGTACCACTAATGTTAGAACGATTGGAATCATAATTGTTAATGGATTTTCTCCACTAATTCTAAATAAGTAATAAGAGATTGTAATAATTGAGGCAAAGAAAGCGATTACTGACCCGTATTGGTTTGCGAGGTTTTTCAAACGTCTCATAAACAGGTACACTCGAAAATTCATTTTTTTAATTACTTCTAATTCATTCTCATCAAGTGATTTTAATACCTCCAAATTTTCGTAATATAACCCGATCTGAGGATCATATTTACCAGTTAACTTACCAGCACTAATAAGAGAGATAAGATGCGTCTGAATCAGTGGCTTTTTCATTTTTAATTCGTTTTGTAAAAAGCTCAGAGTTAGAAATTCGTTTGCTACAGCTTTTATTGCCATTTCTACGTACGATTTAACTATTAATTCTTCTAAGCTTTTAATTTTTTCCTGCAATAAATCGCTGAACTCTTTGATAAAACGGTCAAAATCGTTGATAATATGTTTATTTTTAGTTTCAAAATCATTAGAATTTCTATTAAATGCCTTAAATATATCTTTAATTCTTCTATTTGAATTTCTAATTTCTTGCTCGATATATTTATTTTTTTTATTTACTTGTAGATACGCTCTTTTAAATTGCTCTGTTTCAATATAGTCCTCAACTCGCGCTTGAAGAGTACCTAATAATTGACTTAGATGAATTGTATTTTTGTTAATCATAGCTAGTAATTTTCCACGATCAGTTTCAAGTTTTAATGAATTAATGGTCTCTTCAATAGTGACTACTTTTTCTTGCACTAATTTTTTGATTTCGTTTTTCTTCTCGAAATAATACTCTCTTGCTTCGGCTTCAAATTTTTTTGATTCATAAGTTTTAGTAATTACATTTTTCAACTTCTCCTCGATTTTAACATCCGCCTGCTTTAACTTTAGATCGACTTTCTCTTTTTTACTATCGAGGATTTCTTTCATTTTCCCGTGAAGCTCGATTTTCTCAATATCTTCGGCAGCCTTAACAAACAAGTGTTCTATATCTATTTTTAAAGCACTATACTCGTTCCCTATGAAAGATTCTAAATCCTTAAACAAAGCTAAATTTTCTTCTATTTTTTCTATTGCTAATTCGTTGTTGTTAATAATTGCGTTGATATTATTGATTAACTCCATTATCTCTATTCTTTTTTCGTCCACATTTAATTCTTTAATCTTCGAATTAAATTTATTATTAATAGATTCCTTAAAGTCGCTCAAATCTTTAATTCTATTCTGAATTTCTAATGAGTTAACTCCTAATGTTTTATTTTTTATACAAGAATCGTAAAGTGCTAATAAATGCCCTATTCTTTCTTGAGTTTGTTTTAAAATTCTATTTTCCGTGAAATTTTTTAATTCTTTGTTCTTATGATATGCTTCAGTATGAACAATAAGCTCTTTTTTATCTTCAAGTAATTCTCCCTGTAATTTTGAAACTTCTATTAAATCTTTGATTCTTGGAATTATTGTTTTACACTTAAGTTTTAATTTATCAGCAAGTTTCTTAATGTCAATTTTATCTGTATTTTCTTCCTCACTCATAAGATAAATTTCGTTAGAAATGATTTTGTTTACATATTCATCCTTTAGATTATTTACCTCTTTGGTTAAAAATTCATCAAATTTCTCCCATTGAATTATTTTAATTGAATTTTCGTCAGGATTAACGACAGTTCCGTTTAGATTACTAATTTTTTTAGAAAATTGTTTGTTATAATCATTAAATTCTAAAACTATTGTGTCAAAACCACCGATAACATCCGGAATTTTGTTTACTCTATTTTGATCGACACTGAATTTGTATTTTTCCAATTTATCTTTGAAAAATTGGATTGTATTCGAAACAAAATTGTCAAAATCTTCAACTTTGGCTCGTTTTCTCTCTTCAATAACTTTTTCTTTCAGAATTTGAACTTGGTCAGCTATAAGTTCAATGATGTTCTCTTCTAAGCTATCTAGTTTCTCATCGAGGTACTTATAAAGAGGAAAAAGTTTTTGCTTAAAACTAGTATTTTTCTTTACTAATTGCTTTAATTTATGAATTTCCTCATTTTCCTTTTTTAGCAAAATTTCAGATTCCATTTTGATGGTATTAAAAGCGTCTTGATACTGATTATTAGTTACTTGGTTTTTCGCATTGTCTTTTATTGTTAATATTCCACTCTGTACAATATCTTTGACATTTCCGATGTTATTGTTTAGTTCGTTAAAAAATTGAAATCCATTAGTATATTCAGCAAATGTGGAATCAAATTTTTCTTTGAAATCAATCCATTTATAGATTATTTTCTTGTGGTTTTTAGCTATTTTCTTCTCTTTTGTTGTAATTTGGTGTGATATTTTGTAAATAGCCTTATCATATTTACTAACACTTTGAGATATTCTATTAAACGCTTGAATAATAAGATCAAACTTTTCCTCGTTATAACCCTTATCCATTAATTCTACTAAGTAATTCTTAAAAGAATCTACTTCACGGTTAATTTGATCTTGAATATCGTAAATCTTAGAATCCAGTTCATCTAATACAATACTGTATTTTTTTAAGCTTTCCTTTTCTTGGATTCTTTCTTGGAGATAATTATTTAATTCCTTCAATCCGTTTTGTAGTAGAGAATATGATTTATTCCACTGAGATATTTCAGCGCCAAGGGTTGCTTGTAGGTTAATGTAGATTAATTCTTGATTAAATGAGGATTCGATATTTTCGTTTAAGAAATCAGCTTCCATTAATGAATTTCGCAACACAAATTTTAACCTTTCTTTAGCAAAATCAATTTCGTCTATTAAAAGATACGATTCAATCTCTTCTCTAATTTGTGGAATAGTATTTTTTAGTTTTAATGTCATGTTGTAAATATCGTTCCTAATTTCCTTTAACTTTGATTTTTCTTCGTATAACCTTTCTGTATTAATTTCATTATCAACGATAAGAATCTTTTTGAATAGGTAATCCAAACAAAAATAATATTTAGTTTTAAATAAAAACGCTTTTTTAGCTCTAATTTCCCCTTCAAAAAAATGATTACTTATCAAATCTTGAATTATTGGAAAAATGTCTTCTCTTAATCTTAAAATTTGTTCTCCATTTGAACCTCTATATTTCTTGAAAATATCAGAGAGCGATATTACGCTATTATCATTTAATTGTTCATAAATTTCTTCAATAATAGCTCTTTTACCTTGACTTAAATTTTGAATATATTGGTTGAATTCTAATGTATTATCAACTTTTTTTAAAGTAAATGTGTAATTTAAATTGATATACAATACTATTTCCTCTAAACCATGTTTTAATCCAAATGTATTTTTAATTTGGTTTAAGTCGATGAAATTATTCGCTTCTAAATGCTTAAATACGACTCTCTCGATTTCTTCAATAAATCGGTTCCAAATTATAGAGAGTAATACCACTAATTGAGTTACTTCTCTTAGAATTATTAGATTCCAGCTTGAAGTTTCTCTAAAAATATCATCCAGTTTTTTTGTGATAAAAGAATAAATCCTCGCAGGATTATAATCAATTAACCAAGAATAAATGTGGAGAATATTGACAACCCAAAAGGTTGTATCAACATCTTCATCTTCGAATATAAAACTAAAACCACCGCTCTCTTTTTGAAATTGATAGAAATATTGTATTTCTTTATCCCTTACATCTGAATCTAAATCAAAGAATTTAAGGCTTAAAAGCTTGAACAATATCGAGGAATCCTTTTTCCTCTCTTTTAAATACGAACGAAACTGCTCCTTGAATACTCTTACATCGATACCGAGAAGTAGAAGACTTTCTGTTACATAATAAAAAGTTTTTGCTACAGGACCATTATTACATTCCTCACAACTTTTATCAAGGCAGTGCAAAAATCCATTATTTCTCTTATGCGCATAAATGAAATTTTTTATTTGTCGAACTAATACATCCTGTCCCTTAGAGGAAAGATACTCGTTTAAAATACCCAGCAGCTCTAAGCTAGCTAACGCGTAGTATAAAACCCAAATATCGGGTGATTTTGAAGAGTGTGGAGATGATTTAAAACCTAATTGATCTTTTTCGATAATCTCAACTTCGCATTTTTTTATGAAATTTAAAAATTCTTCACGGAAGACATCTGTTTTTTGTTTGATATATTTCCTAAGCAAAAGAAACCAATAAATGTTTTCCAAATTTAAAGAAGCTTCATTAAGTAAGCCCTCATTATAGAGTTGATATACCTCCAAAACTCTCTCGTAACTACTTAAATAAAAGTTTCCAATATCCTTTCTTTTTGTCAGAACAAAAGATCTAAATGGCTCTTTTTTAAATTCCGTAATGTATGGATATGCCGTCTTGTTTTCTACGTTTGTCAACTAAAAAATCCCAAACTTCTTTTCTAATATAATAAAAATTTTAGAATATATTTTTTTACTATTGATTTCTTTTTAGCGATTAAAACCGATAGAAGAATTTATAGTGTTTATAAAAATTCGGTATTTTTTTAAAAATACTTAGAAAAAAATCATGATTTTCATAATAGAAATGAAAATTTAAAATTTCAGATACATTTCAGATAATGATTTTATATATTTCTCAAGATAGGATTCAAGGAGTTTGAAGATATTATAACAACGGATAAGAAATATATTGGGTGGATGTGTAGTTATACCCCTTTAGAGCTAATTTATGCTGCGGGATTCCTTCCTTATCGCATCATTGGTCATTCTGAACCTCCTCAAAACGCAGATTCGTATATTCATCCAAACTTTTGTCAATTTGTAAAATCTACTATTGATGTAGCGATTAATGGAGGCTACGACTTTCTTGAGGGATTAGTCTTCGTAAATTCTTGCGATGCCATGCGACGCCTTCACGATGTTTGGAAAAGGTACGTTCCTACGAAATTTATATATATTTTAGACATTCCTATGGGAGAGTTATCGATAGGAGCGAACTATCTTAGGGAGGAGTTTAATAAGCTTAAAACTGCGTTGGAAAAACACGCATCAATCACTATCAATGATAGTGACATAAAGAATGCTATTAAAGTTTTTAAAGAATCTCGTTTAATATACAACCAATTAAATTCTTTAAGAATAGAAAATCCGCCCTCGATATCAGGAACAGATTTAATGGAGCTTACTTCAGATTTCTTCAAAACTGAACCAAAAATCTGGAACGATAAAACCCAGGGTATTTTAGAAAGTAAAAAATTGCAAACTACAAAAGGGGCTACAAATAGCAACCCTCGAATACTTTTATCCGGAAGTCCTTTACACGAAATCGACTTTATCTCGTTTTTAGAAGAGATTGGATTGAATGTGGTTTACGAAGATCTCTGCACTGGCAGCAAATTTTTCGATCTAGTTATAAAAGATTCTCACGATCTAATGGCATCCTTAAGTGAAGCTTATTTAAATAGAACTCCATGTGCTCGAATGATGCAAATAAAGGAGAGAGTACAAAAAATTTATAATATAGCAAAAAAATTCGATGTCGATGGAGTTATTTACCATTCATTAAAATTTTGTGATACTTGTTTATATGATGTCCCCACTTTGAAAACTTTGTTGAATGAAAAGGACTTAAATGTGTTATTTATTGAAAGCGATGGGGGTTTAGGGAACATTAATCAAATTAGAACAAGAATAGAAGCTTTTTCTGAAATTATTAAAAGTTAAAAAAAAAGGTGGATTAAAATAGTAACCATTAACATGTTAGAGAAATACTTTACACAACTAGAAGCAAGCCTAAAAGCTAAACTTGAAGCAAAGACTACTGCGCGTAGAAAATTTGTTTATGAAGTAGCACGAATTGGATCGCGGATATTTGACGATAATTGGTCAATTGGTTGGACAACTGTTTTCGTTCCTTACGAAATTCTCAGTTCTATGGGCGTTTCTGGTATGTTTGTTGAATTTTTTGGAGCGATGCTCGCGAGTACAGGAATGTCAAGCAAATATCTTGACATTTCTGAGAGTAAAGGTTTTTCCACAGATAGCTGCTCTTACCATAGAACAATAATAGGCGCTGCTATGGATGGACTCCTACCAGAACCAGATGTGCTCATTGGGGCAAGCATTCCCTGTAATGGGGGTGTTAAAGCGTTAAAACGCATTGGAGAAATCTTTAATAAGGAAGTCTTTATTTTAAACATTCCAATTGAGGTAACTCCAAAATCTGTTGATTATTTAACAAACCAGTTCGAACAGATGATTGAATACATCGATAACGAAACTGGTCGTAATTTAGATTACGATATGCTTAAAAAGTCAATCAAATACAACAATGAAGCAAGAAACTACTTAATAGAATTAAACAATCTATGTATGAATGTCCCAAGCCCTGCAAACTCAAACGACTTAAAAAATTTCATAATGATTTTAATGCTATTAGGAACAGAAGAAGGCGTTGAAGTCGTAAAATTATACAGAGACGAATTCAAATCTCGAGTCGATAACACCATTAGTGGTTTACTAGAAGAAAAATACCGATTAATGTGGATCCAAAATAGAATTCAGTTTAAAACTGATATTTTGAGAATTTTAGAAGAAAATTATGGCGCAAAAATTGTAATTGACGAACTTAATCACATTTGGTGGGAACCTATGGATGAAAATGAGCCTTTAAGGAGCCTTGCTAATCGAATAATGACTCACCCCTTAGTTGGTCCGGCTGATAGACGACTCGAAGTAATTACGCGATTAGCACAAGACTACAAAATTGATGGTGCGATAAATCCTGCCCATTGGGGATGTCGTCAATCTGCAGGTGCAAGAGTATTATTTAAGGATGCTCTTCAAAAAATAGGAATTCCCCTGATCCATTTAGATGTAGATTGTGTAGATGAAAGAAATTTCGCACCAGGACAAATTATGACGCGAATGGAAGCGTTTTTAGAAATGCTTTCTAACTACTGATTTTAGTAGTTATTAAAATAATAGAAAAATAATAAAAATCAAAAAAAGATAAAAAAAGGAGTTATACTCCTCGCTTATTTTAAATTTGTAGTATCTAATAATTTATAGGTCGCTATCATTTCGAGAAGTCCCATTACCTGCATACCATGATTGTAGAGATCATTCGCATCAGTTAGATTCCTCCAGCAAAATGGGCATTCAGTTGTTAAAATATCTGCACCTACGGCATTTGCTTCATCACATCTCAGACTTGCAGTCCGTAATGAGAAATCAGGGTATCCTGCTCTTACTCCTCCACCCGCACCACAACACATTGAATGATTTTTTATTCGATACATCTCGATAAATTTAATTCCGACATCTTCTTCAAGTTTACGCAGAATAACTCGTGGAATATCGAACCAATCTTCGATCATCTTATTGATTTTGCGCATGTCCATCATTAAATTCTTCGAGTCCTTGATCATAGATTGCTCCATCTCATGAGCAAAATGTCTTCCCGTGTGACAAGGATCGTGATAGGTGACTACTTTTCCTTTGAGTTCTTTGTTCGGTTTGAATTTAATTTTTCCTTCCTTGATCAGATTAGAGACGTACTCAAATGCGTGCATTGTCTTAAATGGAAGTTTTTCTCCGTTAGTCATCCATTTTGGGTAATCAATCGTAAAAGTTCTATAACAACCGGCGCAAGAAAATAAAACTTCTTCCATATTCTTAAAACTTTCTAGATTTTTGTTCATTAGCTCTTGACCAGTGTTAACAGCGCCAACTCTAAAGAAAGGGCTACCGCAGCATACTTCGTCTTCGATTAATGTGAAATCTACTCCTAACTGTTCGAAAATTTTTGCTGTAGCGATAGCAACTTCGACTTGTCGATAACTAGCAGTACAGCCAACGTAATATCCAATTTTCGCGTTTTTATTGTTGATATACTTCCCTAAACCAGCGTCTTCTGCCCACTTTAATCGCTCTTCTGCTTTTCCTCCGTAAGGATTGTTCAATTGTTTGACCAACTTATCAACTAATTGATGTTTCTCGATCATAGGGATGCCAGCTTCAACGCAAGCAGCTCGTAAAGATTCAATTATGTCTACTGTGGGTATTTTGTTCTCACATTGGGAAGAACATTGCCCACACGTAATGCAAGGCATAATGACATCTCTTACTTCTTCTGAAAATTCTAAATCTCCGCTTAAAATTGAACGAGCAATCCACATTTTTCCTGCATTCCAAAACGCTTCCCAACCGTATTCTATTCCCGCAGGACACGCGTCAAGCATTCCTTCGTAAAGAACTGTACCTTGTTTTCCAGCGAATTCTCCTATTCCCTCTCTACTAGGCTCTCCCGAATAAGCAAACCTACACGCTTTACAGTGGATACACTTATATATTTCCTTCTCCAATTCTTTTAATCTTTCCATTCCAGTTTTAGCCATTTTTTTTTACCTCCTTACTCAGTTATGGAAGAGCAAGCCTCCCAGGATGCATTATCATATTAGGATCAAAAATCTTTTTCATCGTTCTCAAATATTTCCAATACATTCCTGCTTGAGAATAAGTGAGAGGTGCGTGGATGTATGGATCTGGACGATAATTCAACCACCCTTGCTTAAGTGCGTACTCCGTTGTTTCTCTATTCATCTCTTGAACTTTTTCAAAATCTGATTGTTTTGTGCTATCGAAACAAATAATTGGCATGCAAATTGCTTGCCTACAACGCTCAATACTAGCAATCCACATAACTTCTGGAAAACCGTATTTCTTCATTGCAGCCGTATACATTTTCGCAAAATGGGCACATTCATTCCAGGGGGTATAGAAAGTAATGAATAAAAATCCAGCCTCCCAAAAAGCATAAGGGACCGCAATTTTATTGGGTTTCTTCAATCTGCTTGCGATTTGTTTGGGATGTAGTTCCTGAGGTTTTATACTATCAGGGTCTTTAGCTCTATTTTTCTTGAAATCTTCAGCCATTTTATTGATTCTATTAACTACATAATCTAACTCCTCTTGAGTTTGTGCCCAGCACTCCCAATTCATCCACCATTTACTAATTCCTAACTCTTCATAGAATTCGTAATCGTGAGGAACTTTATCCTTTGGCCAACGTGCCATTACTAAAGGATAATTCCCTCCTTGAACCATAACGGTGTTGTGAGCAATTCCAAATTCCTGCTTTCCAATTTCTAATGTTAGGTTCTGCATATCTTCAGGATTGGACATACCCCATACAACTACAGTTTTAAATTTTGGATGTGGATATATTTTGACTGCGACTTTAGTCATTACGCCAAGAGTACCTTGTGAACCCATTAAAAAGGACCAGATATCTGGACCTAGTCCATATTTATAGAATGGTTTCGCAAAAGGTAATGCCCACGAACCTGTTCGCACAATATCTCCGTTTGGAAACACTATCTCACCGCACATAAAGTTATCACCTTGTGGACCAACGGAGCTAGTGTAGAGGGAAAATCCTCGATCGATAGCATCTCCCATTACGGTAGAGGCTGGTGGAGCACCGTCTGGTACGGGAGGAGCCCACTCTGGATAATTTTTGTGCATATAAGCCCAAAGCTTTCCAATCGTGACTCCCGGTTCGACTACAACGTATCGATTTTCTGTATCAACTTCGATAATTCTATCCATTCTACCTAAATCAAGCATAACTCCAGCAGGCTTAATAGTTGGACACGCAAAACCGCCAGATAATCCGGCTGAAATAGGTGAGACAGCGATTTTTTCTGCAGAGCAGTAAAGTAGTATTTTACGAATCTCTTCTATGTATTTAGGACGTACGACGATATCTGGAATTTGTGATTCTAATCCCATTACAGATTTGGAAAGATATGACGCTGTAATTGCCTTGTTATTGGTGGCGTACTCCTTGCCTACAATACCAATCATTGCTTCTAAATCTTTATCATTTGCTAATTTATAGCTCATATTTTAATACCTTATTGTCTTTAATTTTTATAATTTAGAATTTAGATTAAATATTCTTTATTTATACTTTCGAAAATTAATTGCTTAATTTTAAATTTGTTATTACAATATTTCATGAAATAGATGTTTTTTGCTTATAATTTTATGGATGAATGCTATGAAGTTATATATTCCAAACTGAAATAAATGTCTTAAAATATAGCCTTAAACTAGAAGATTTGATAAGTAATTAAAAAATATTTTCGAATTAACCATTATTGGGTAGTGAAGAAAAATCTCTCATTCTCAAAAGTGTTCTCCTTTTTTTATCGTTAATAATAAACTTCCGAAAAATCTCATTGTTATCATCAATAAATTCCCAAAATTCTTCATAAATCTCTTCCAAATTCATATTATTCTTTTTATTAAAATTTTCTTCGAAATTGCTTCTACTCTTTCTAAAATTCGGTTTCTCTGGAACTTTTTTTGAACTATTGTTTTCTGACTTATTAGTTTGGTAAAGATCTAAGCTATCAACAAAGTGATCCTTATAACTAGGTTTAAGTCTCTTTTCCTTTTTTTTATCTTCTGGATCTAATTGAAAATCTACTTTCTGATACCCCCGAATTGAGAAATTTTTGTCTAGGAATAATTGAAAGTGATGTTGACATATTTTATCTTGAGGAACCGAGATAGTAGTTAATTGGGATGCTTGATTTACCACTGATTTGGGAACTTGAATTACTTTTTTTGACTTACAAACGGGACATATGACCTCAATATACCTATTAACTGTTATTGCTTCCATTAGAATTTTAAAACCTAATGTATTTTTTCGTCTTATCCTTTATCTACATCTTGGAATATAAATACCTCTAATTTCGAAAATAATATCGTTTCATCCTTCAAAACTAAGTTTTAAGTTAAATAAATAATATCCTTTTATGTACTCTTTTCAAAGGGAGAAAATATATTATGAGTGATCAGATAACTGATATGGATGTTTTCTTTAATCCGAAATCTATTGCAATTATAGGTGCTTCAGACACTTTCAAATTTGGTTATAATATGACAAAATATTTACTGAGTTCGAATTTTAAAACATATCCTGTAAATATAAATAAAGATTTTATTTTTGGTCATAAAGTGTTCAAAAATATTAATGATATACCCGATGATATCGAATTGGTAATTATAATAGTAAGGAATGAATTTGTTCTTCAAACAGTAAAAGATTCTGTAAAAAAAGGAGTTAAAGGAATCATCATAGAAACTGCGGGATTTGCTGAGACCGGCATCAAAGAACTTGTAAAAATTCAAGAAGAGATAGAGAAAATTGCTAAAAATTCGAATGTAAGAATAATTGGGCCAAATTGTGTAGGCATTACTAATTTCAACAACAAATTTACAACCGCAGAAACAGATTTTACTCAATCTATAGACGGAGGAACTATTTCTGTTATTGCGCAGTCAGGTGTGTTAGGAAATATATTTATTGAATGGTCAGCAAGTCAGAAAATTGGCTTTTCGAAAACAATTACTCTTGGAAATAAAGTAGATGTTGATGAGATTGATATATTGGAATATCTTGAGAAAGATGCGAATACAAATGTTATAACTGTTTATTTAGAAGGCGTTAAACGAGGACCAAAGTTAGTAGAAATATTAAGAAAGTTGACAAAGCCCGTTTTAATTCTAAAAAATGGTCGTAGCGAAATTGGTTCTAAAGCGGTATTGAGTCACACGGGTTCTATCGCTGGAAACGATAAAATCTACGATACAATTTTCAAACAGTATTCAGGCATTTATCGTGTAAATAATTTTTACGAGATGTTTAATATCGCTCAAGTATTTGCCACTCAACCCTTACCTAAAGGAAAGAACATTGCAATAATTACATCTTCTGGAAGTTTGGGGATAATCGCGTGCGACGAAATTGAAAGACTAGGCCTAAATCTTGCAGTTTTGAATGAACTTACTATACAAAAAATGAAATCTGTTTCACCCAATTGGACTTCTTTGAAGAATCCTGTCGACCTAGGACCTTCTTTGTTTACTACTTTTAGTCATTCTTTAAAGGCAATACTAAACGACGAGTGTGTTGACGCTTTATTATACATTTTTGCTGTCCCCCAAATGCCCATAAAAGCATTTTCTCTACCTATAACACCACAATTGAGGGAAATGAGAAATCTATCAACTAAGCTGAATAAACCTATTATAACTTGCGTTTTTGGTTCCCGTTGGATTGTTGAATACTTCTTAAAACATTCGGATAAATATAAAATCCCAATAATGACTCAAATAAGCCACGCAATAAAGGCGTTTAAATTTATGCACGATTTTGCTGTATCAAATAAAATTTAGATTAGAAGTACTGAAAGTTAACGGTTATTAATTTCTTTCAATTTAATTCTTTTTTTGATTAAACCTAAAAACTGGACTCCAATTTTTTTATAATCAACTTTAAACTCCTTTTAATTAATAAAATAACATATAAAATTACAATCAAAGAAGTGATTATTAATGGTTAATTGGGAACAAATTGGTGAACAAGCACTACAATATTGGGAAGAATTTATGAATTGGTTTTTAAGTATACCCATTTATGCTCAAGTTCTATTTATTATTGGGGCTTTAGCTGTCTTAGTTCTCGCAGTAATTATTGTGTATTATGTCTTAAAAGGCACTGCATATTTAATTTACTATATATTAAAGGGGACTTTCTTACTTGTAAAAGGAATCTTTGTGGGAATATACAAGCTTTTTGAAGAGCTTTACTATGCGATTTCAGGAAAGCCTAAACCTATTAAAGTCCCTTCTGATAAAAAATGTTGCGAGCAGCCAGAACCACCCCAACAATCTTATGAGGAAAGGGAAATTATCGCACCATCGCGTAAAGAAATTCAAATAGTTCTACCAGATGCAGTGTATTGCAGTGAATGTGGAAGTCAATACACGGAAAGAATGCTTGAGCAACTAAAACAAAATGGAATTACTTATTGCGTTTTTTGTGGAAAAGGATACAAATCTACTAAAGCTGAAGCTTACTAATACTAATTTTTTTTCTTTTTATTCTATCTTTTTACTAAATAATTTTTTACATCTTTGTAAAACTTAAATAGTTGATTACATTAGCATTGAATTGATGTAATTTCGAAACTATCTATGAAATCTAATTAAATTACAAATAAAATGAGAAAATCATGAGATTTATATCATATTTTGAACTTAATCCCGAATTTGATCCTACTGAATTAGCAGAACTCGGAGTGGACCTTATGAAAAGAAAATTATACCCGGCTGAAGGAGTTGAGACACTTGCATGGTATATCGCCCCAGGATATTGGGGTATATCTGTTTCAGAGGCAGATAGCGTTGAAGCTTTAATGAACAATGTTAGCGCTTGGAGAATTGCGAAACCAGGAATATTTAAATTCTTTAAAATTGAACCCGCAATGGATACCAAAGAATTAATCCCTTTAGTTGTTCAATTGGGTAAGAAAGTAAAGGGCTAGGATATTTTAAACATATAACTAAATAATTCAATGTTTTTTTTTTATTCTAAATTCTCTATTCTAAGGTTTTTCTCAACAAGAACGACCGCGACGGGTTCCTCTTCCCAGGAAGGATCTTTAAACCCCATTTCTTTTATATGTGTTAACGCTTCAGCTTGGCAATATACTACAACTATATTAATTTCTTCTTTATTAAGCTCGTGGTCAACCGTATAAGATATTAATTGAGATGAAGCTGCAGGATCACCATATACTACTATCCATACTTCATTTTCTTGGGGTTTTTCAGGTAAAGTTCGACTCGTAATATCAATTTTCTGTAAAATTGCATCTGAATTCGTTACCCACAGTGAGCTTTTATCTTCTAAATTGGATAAAGGTATATACGACCAACCAATATTGAGTTCGTCCCCCGGACCTATATTCATTGTTTTATAAATCTTTTTCGCTTCTTCGTTAGAAATTTTCCGGATATTAGAGAGATCATATTCTTTTAGAAAAATATCATTGATATCGCTTTCTAAAACTTCCGTCCTCTTTTTTTCCTTAAACCCATGAACTTTCGCTAAGGATAGAGAGCCAAAATTTCTTGAGGATGTGTCATATTGAGCGACTCTAGCACCAACTTTAATTGCGTAATCAATAGCGTATTTCAACTGAACGCGCCCAATTCCTTTTTTTTGGTGAGACACCTTTACTCGACCGCCCTCTAGCCAAGCTACACCATTAGAAAACATCTTTACTCTTCCAAATCCAATTAAATCCTTCATTTCCTTGTCAGGAAAAGTGCCGTAAGCCAAGTTATCTTTTTCATTTAACCATCTCTCAATAACATCAGGAATGTAATCGTCACCTTCCCATATATCTTTACTGATGTCCAAAATCGCCGGAATATCCTTAACAGTTAAATCTCGAAAGTATAATTTCATAATTTTAACTTAAAATAATTATTCTAATTATAAGAACTATAATCAGAGAACATTAAGAAAGTTTTTTGTAAAGACTGTAATACAAGATAAAGACCAAAATGATATGAACTATTACACATGCAAATATTCCAAGCGTTAAAAGAATATGCGCGTTATAGATTCCCAGTAGAAACGAAGTTATAAGATAAGTTATCAATATTTTTAAATCTTTAAATCTAAACCATATATGTAGGTGATATAGTGAAAATATCACGCTCGAAATTATAGTAGCTAATAAAATACCTACATTTAACTGGTACAAAAATACACCTATGAGATAATAGCGAAAAATGAATTCTTCCATTATCATGGTTAAAGGGAAGAAAATTAACAACACCTTTATATCATTTCCATTCAATAAAGCTTTAATAACGTCGTGTTGTTTCATTAGTTCTTTACTCGTTTTACTATACACAAAAATTTCCATCATTTTTCCTACTACCAATAGAACGGCAAAGCCAACTAGCAGGAATACCACTGCACTTAAGGATAATTCATTTACGATTAGTAAATCAATGTAAACACCAAAAAAAATTGGAATAATTAAAAGGATAACTACTACTGCTATGGTGAGATATTTTTTTCCCAAATTCATATCCTTCAAAAATTAATATTTTTTTAGATTAGATTAAATTAGATTAAAAATCTAATATATATTATTTTATTTTATAATAATAAGGATTTAAGACTTGACAGAATTATATCAAAAACTTGAAAATATAGTCTCAAAAAAATACATCTCAAACAGTATATATGTAAGACATGCTTATTCGAGAGTTGTAGATCCGGTATTACAAGGAGTTCCAGATATAGTTATAAGACCTAAGGACGCCAATGAAATCTCTGAAATTCTTAAGGTTGCTAACGAAGAGAATATCG
>JABXKD010000033.1 GCA_013375475.1 Promethearchaeota archaeon | reverse complement strand
AAATTAGTAAATCTTTAATTTTTATTTTTTTTTTATTATTTTAAAATTTAAAAAAAAATTACAAATCTAATTTCGATGAAACTATTTTTTATTTAATTTTTTTTTAATTTGGCGTAAACTTTTTTGGCAAAAAAAAATGAGGATTCAGAGGAAATTAATAATAAAAATTCAATAAAGACCGAAGTAGTGTATGATTTAAAGGATTTACCAGGAGTAGGAGATACAACGGTTAAAAAATTGAAAGAAGCAGGAATTGTATCAATCAGAACTCTTGCTATTTATCCCATCACTAAATTAATGGATGAAGCAGGAATCGGGGAAAAAACTGCTCAAAAGATTATTAAAGCCGCACAAGATATTGAAAATATGGGATTTAAAAGCGCTGATATCATTTGGGAAAAAAGAAAACAACTGAACCGCTTGACAACGAATAGCTCTACCCTAGATGAAATATTAGCTGGGGGTATTGAACCCGGTTCTGTTACTGAGTTTTACGGAGAATATAGAACAGGTAAGACTCAAATTGCTCATCAACTCTGCGTTAACGTTCAATTACCCTATGAAGAGGGTGGTTTGGAAGGTAACGCTCTTTACATTGATACAGAAGCAACTTTTAGACCAGAGAGAATAATTCAAATGGCAGAAGCAAAGGATTTAGACTATAACAAAACCTTGCAAAATATCGTTGTTGGGCGAGCGTATAATAGCGATCATCAAGTACTATTAATTCAAGAAGCATCTAAAATAATAAAGGAAAAAAACGTTAAATTGGTGGTTGTGGATTCAATAATAGGGCACTTTCGAAGCGAATACATTGGAAGGGGCACTTTAGCAAATAGACAACAACTACTTAATGGTCATATTCACGATTTATTGCGACTAACAGAAATTTTTGACGAGCTAGCAGTAATGTTTACTAACCAAGTCTCTTCGAAACCTGACGTATTCTATGGAAATCCAACAGTGGCAACGGGCGGTCACATTATCGCTCATGGTGCTACTATAAGAATATACCTTAGAAAAGGAAAGGGTGAACAGAGAGTAGCGAAAATGATCGATGCGCCGCATTTACCAGAGGCAGAAGCCGTATTTACAATAACAGAAGAAGGTATAAAAGATTAAACTATAACATTTAATCAAAAAATGAAAAATCGTTTAAAAAACACTAATAATTTAGATTGACTTCAACATCAATGCCTTCTCTTACGGCTTGAGTGACAATACAATATTGCTCGAACATCTTTTTACATTGATCTGCCCTTTTCCGAGTAGCTGGATCACTAATCTTAATATTAATATCAACATCCACTTTCATTACTCTCCAAAATCCTTTTTCATTGCGAGCTATTGTTAATTCTGCCTCAGCGCTTAAATTATCTAGATTAAGATTTTTCTTTTTCAAACAAAAGATAAAACTAGCGCTTAAGCAACCTAATAATGCTAATCCTAACATCCTAGAGGGATTCGGTCCGAGCATATCTACTTCATCTTTATGAGTATCATCAATATAGCAATCTTTAACTTTCATATCTCCAAGATCGCACTTGAATACCATTTCACTTTCCAGAGTTATTCCTACTTTTGGTTTCATACCTTCAGACATTATTCTTCACTTTAATTCCATTCAATTATGATTATTTTTATAATTATAAGGGGTAATACGATCGGTTTACTCTTAAATCTTTTTCCTTTTAATTATAGAGCATTTACTTTTTTGCTTCTATTTTTTTTAGCTTGAAATGTCTCGATAAATGAAAATACAAGCCCAAAAAATAAAATAAAGAGATTAAAACAAATTCTAAAGCAAAAATAATAATAAATACCATCATAAGGATAAATAGCATTGCTTCGATACCCAAACTTATTTTGCTGTTATAATATTTTGAATCGAAAAATGATTCTGCTTTTTTAAATTTTGATAAGTATTCTGGTAGATTTTCAATTTCTTCTTTTGTTATTAATAGTTTCAACCCTATTGGTTTTTTTTTAAAGTAGAAAAAATTAGTACCCCAATCAAAAGTATCAATAATAACATGGATTGAATACGCTGCACCACTATAGACTAATGCGGGCCAATTAAGAATTACTCCGACTATTAGTAGGAGAAAAGGGGGAATTATTGAATGAGAAATAAGCATTCTGTGATTGTGCTTAATTGCATATTTAGCAAAAAATACATCAAGATCACAAACAAAAGAAAATAAAACGATTAAAACGAAATCAAATAAAGGAAAGTTGTAGAAATAGTTTAAAATTGAAGCGAATATTACACCGATAGCAAAGTGACTGTTTATATGCATGATTATATTCTTAAAATTGTTTATTTGATATATTTCTTACTCATAATTCTTTTCATTACTTTCTTTTTAGTTTCAAACCCCTCAGGACCTTTTTTTTCAACTAAAAAAGATGCGGCTGCAGAAGCCTTATAACTTATTTCTTCAATTTTGTTCCAAGATTTATCAGATATGAAGAATTCATATAAAAAAATAGCTAAGTAAACATCCCCTGGACCAGTTTCATCTACAACCCTTTTAGGTTTATAGGCGGGGATTTTTATTAACTCTTCTCCATATTTCATAACCATTGAACCTGCCTCTCCCATTGTCATTATGTATATCGCGTTATTATTAAAAACTTTACACCAATTCATTATTTTGTCTGGGCTTTCTAGATTTGATAGCATTTTCATTTCAATTTCAGAGCCTTTTAGAATTAACCTATCACCTATCAAATTAATTATTTTTGTTATATTTGTTATCGTGGATTCTTCTCTTAAATAAGATACATTTCCACTTTTATCAATATTTCTGATGAATCCTTGTAAGTCTATTCCAATATAAGCTCTCGGAAAAGCTTCTAATATTTTAGAAACATATTTATACGAAATTTCGTTGCATAATGGAGCTAATACGATAATTTGAGGAGGATTTGAAAAATAAAAATCAGGAATTTCGTCAAATCTAAGATTTGGGCACCTAGATTTGAGCGTCAATGTTCTGGAATGATCTACATACTCTATAATGAAATTTGTATTGGCAACCTCTAACGATTTAACGCCCCTAAGATCTATAAAACTATCGTCAAATCGCTTCAATAGGGATTTATCGAAGTTTAAAGTTCCTAAATTAGATATTATCCCTATTTTTGCCGTTTTTTCATATTTTTTTAGAGATAAAGAACCAAAAGTAACAGATCCCCCCAAAGTTGGTTTTCTTTTTTGCTTAAATCTAACAATACTATCAACGGCTAAATGTCCGATAAAACAAATATTGACAATTGTATCAGATTTTTTCTCATGAATACCCATGTTTTCTTATTCTAATCTCTTATTATTGAAAAAATTTACTCATTCATTATAATTGAAAACATTGTTTATTGTTTAAATTAGGCTAAAGAATCTCATATTATAAATATTTAAAATAAGAGCGAATTTATTAAATTTGTATATAAAATCTATTAGTTACAATTGAGATATTCTTTTATTTAGCTCTAAAATCTTTTTATCTTTATCAATTATCGTAGTTTTTAATTTATTAATATTTTTTTGCAGGTTCTCAACTAATTCTGCCATAGGATTGCCCGAGACTTCGGTTGGAGAAATTGCTGATAATTTTAAATCTGCTATTATACTATCTTTTTCTCTTAGTTTGTTTTCGAGATTCGTAATTTCCATCTCGAGCTGACTAGTATCAACCGGAAGTGCTCCCATTTTTCCAGTGCTTATGGATTTTTGCATATCTTCTAGATCTTTTTTAAGCGAATCATTTTCCGTTTTCAGTTCCTCTAAATCTTGTTCGCTAAATATTTGACCTTCTCCTTCTAACACACTTTTAAGTTCAGTTTTTTCTTGCTTCAACTTATCAATTATTCTTTTATACTTTGTTAAATCTGATTGAAGGTCTTGAATTAATATTTCAAGCGGTTTTGAGGATGATTCAGGTGGTAACGGTTTTATTACTGCAGGTTCTGGCGAGGAAACTCCGACAACATAATCCACTGGTTTAGCTCTTAAATTTTCAACTTGTTCTTCATTTAACTTCTCGATTTCTTTTGTTAAGTCTGAAATTTTAATCTCCAATTCTTGTATTATAGAATTTTTATCTACTATTTGAGTTCTTAATTCTTCCACCAATACATCATTTAAAGAAGAATCTACTGTTCCTGGAGATCCTGCTGTTGCTTGTAGATTAGAGATCACGTTATTTTTAGATTTAATTTCTTCGTCTTTCTCTAATAACAATTTGACCATACTGTTTACTTTATGTCCTAACTCAGAATTCTCTTTCGTTAATTCGGTCAGTTTTATGTTTATTTCTGTTACTGCCTCATCTTTTTCTCTTCTTAATTTCTCTTTTTCCTCGACAGCTTTCTTAAGTATGTCTTCAGATTTAGTAATCAGCTCAATATTTGCAGTAATTTTACTTCGTAAAAGTTCGTTTTCTTTTTGTATATCTCCAATCACTGAGGGTGTGTTTTCAGTTGAAATTTTTTTTTTCCACAAACTTATAAAATCCTCAACTTTCTCATTTTCCTCTGGCATGTTTCTCAAAATTTTTTCTTTAATTTTAGTTTTTATATTTTAAGTTAATTTCATCAGTATCCCGGAAAAATATCCAACACAATATCCATATTCTCCTCTGACATCAGTACTTGTATAGTACTTTAATGATTTGCCATTGGTGCAATCTAAATTCTTGCAAATCAACATTAAGGTCGTTATCGTTTGCGCTCCACATACAGTAGTTCGCGAAGCAGCCGATAGAGTCTTTTTTGGATCGAATTCTACAAAGGCATCTATGACATCATGATCAATTTTTTTAAACTGATCTAACTGCTCTGTACTAGACACATTTTTATGGGACATATCTGATGAAGCTACTATGACAACGTCTTTATTAAGAGCTTTAATTGATGTTGCTATATCGTTTGCTAATACTTCAAACGCACTATAATCCTTCTTACCTCCAAATTTCATTGTAACTATTTTTACATCTTTATCTTCCGCGCAAAATTTAATGAAAGGTAATTGAATCTCGATATTATGTTCGCGTTCCATAAATCCTGTAAAAGCGGAAGGGTCATCAACAATTATATCGCTGGACTCAATAATCTTCTGAGATAATTCAGTATCAATCTCCAAGTTCCCTAATGGCGTTTCCCATGCCCCATCTCCTAAAAGAGCGACTCCTCCATAGCCCACATGATCAGTTCCTAATATTATGATTGTATCTGGGATTTTCTCTTTAAACAGATTTAAATAAGTGAAGGCAGCACATTTTCCGGAGAATGCATATCCTGCGTGAGGAGATACTCCTCCGAATATTGTTCTTGTTTCCATATTTAGCGATTCAGGCAATTTACCCGGCCCGAATGTGTTATTACAAAAAGAAGACTTTAAATCTTTTATTAATGCTTCTTTTTTACTAGGATACCAACTTCCCGCGTGCGATGCTTTTCTTATAACCAAACTTATCACCTTCTCATAAATATCATTTATTGAGAAATATATATACTTTCATCTGTTGTATACTAAATTAAAAGAATTATTAAATTATTTTTAATACATCTTATTAGATGACTGACGAAAAAGAATCGCCTATTTCACTGGAGGATATAGACGAAAAATTAATCCCAGCCAAGATTCCAGCTAAATATATTAATAATCGCGTTATTGTTTTTAATCCTCTCTATGCATCGTATTTATATGTAAAACAAAAGTTTTTTGGATCTCCTCTTGGGATAAGCAAACCTCGATTAGAATATTTTTCTAAACCTTCGGAATTATCCCTAATAGAAGCTTTATATTTGCTAAAAAACGATAAAATTACTATTTACGACCCTAAAATTGATAAATTCTACTCATACGATGAATTTTATGAAATAAGTAAAAAAAATCACTATAAATTTGAAGAAAAATATGTAATTTATCAGGATTTAAGAAAGAAAGGATACATCCCCCGACCGGGTTTAAAGTTTGGTGCTGATTTTGTAGTATACAAAAAAGGACCGGGATTAGAGCACTCTCCGTTTATAGCTCATGTTTTGCCTCATGACGCAAAAATAACCGCTATTGATATGGTACGTGCAGGACGTTTGGCTACTTCAGTGAGGAAGAAGTTTGTTATAGCTAATCCTCTAACCTTAAGTTACTACTTCTTTGAATGGTTTAAACCCTAAACCAGAAAAAGCTAATAAGTAGTCTAATTCTTCTTTTTACGTTGAATTTTGTAGACTAAATTTATTGATTCATTATCAATACTCTTCTTCAGCTTATCAATTGGCCCGAAATCCTTATTAGGAACATAGTGACTAATTCGCATGATCTCCTCGAAGACAGCGTCACATGATTTATCGTTTATAATAAAACCCCGCTTTATTAGCGATTTACTTTTATTATATAAAAGAAGTATAACTTTAATGAGACCTAACATTTTTCTGCTACTTGTATAATTATCGATCTCATTGAAAGCATTTTGGACGAAAAAGGCATTTCTTATAAGATTTGCTGTATAAAGGTCTAATTTTTGATCTTCAGCTAAATTTCTTTGTCCAAGTAGTTGGGTAATATATCTTAGATCGTTTTCTTTTGCTAAAATCTCATTTGTTTGCTTTCTACACTCAGACCAATCGAGTTTAATGTCATTCCAATCTTTATCTATCTGTTCCCACCAATCTGCTAAATATTCAGGGTAATTTGAATAGGAATTTATCCAACTAATGGCAGGATAATGTTTAAGATATGCTAATTTGGGGTCCAGAGCCCATATTCCCTGAACAACGCGTTTTGTAGCGGATGTAACTGGCTCACTAAAATCCCCTGCAGGAGGAGATACTGATCCTATAATTGTTATAGAACCTCTTCGTCTTTTTCCGTTAGAATCATGTCCTAAAGTTGTAAAGATACCAGCACGTTCATAAAAACTTGATAATTTCGAAGGTAAATAAGCGGGGTAACCTTCTTCGGCGGGCATTTCCTCTAAAAGCCCCGAAATCTCTCTGAGTGATTCTGCCCATCTTGAAATACTATCTGCAATAACAGCAACATTGTATCCCATGTCTCTGTAATATTCTGCGACCGTTATACCTGAGAAAAGACTTGATTCTCGGGCGGACACAGGCATATTTGAAGTGTTTACAATAAGGGCAATTCTTTCTAATAAAGAGTGTCCAGTATTAGGATCAACAGTTTCTCTAAATTGTTTTAGAGCATTGGCAATTTCATTCCCCGGTTCCCCGCAACCTATGAATACAATCAAATCTGCGTCGCAATACTTAGCTATATTTTGCTGTAGTATTGTTTTACCCGTTCCAAATCCTCCTGGAACTGCAAAAGTACCCCCTTTTGCCACAGGAAATAATAAATCAATAATACGCACACCAGTTATTAACGGCTCGTTAGGTTGTTCTTTTTCGCAAAAAGGTTTTCTTTTTGTTACTGGCCATTTTTGCAACATACAATAAGATTTTTCATCACTATCATTTTTTAGGGTATAGATTTCATCAATAATTGTATAGTCTCCTTCATCAGTTATAAACGATAAAATTCCAGATTTACTGGGAGGTACCATTATTTTGTGTTCTATCAATGATGTTTCTTGCACGATTCCAATCTCATCTCCACTAAGAACAAAATCATTCACTTTCCTTGTTGGAATAAAATGCCATTTTTTTTTTCTTGATAGGGGTGGAAATTCAAGTCCTCTATTTAATTTCCCTTCTTGAAAGTATTCAAAGGTTATATCAAGCGGCCTTTGAATTCCATCAAATACATTTGCCAATAAACCTGGTGCTAGTTCCATAGATAAAGGTTGATAGAGAGAAACAACTTTTTCTTTTAATTTAATACTATTTGTGCTTTCGAAACATTGGGCTATGATACGATCAGAATAAATCTGAATTACTTCACATAAAAAATCGTGCTTAGTAATTTTTATTAAATCATCCAGGCGAACATGATCTTCCAATCCTTTAATTTCGACTAATGAACCATAAACAGCAGAAATAAAACCCACTGTTGACTTGTTTTTTTCCACGACCATTTTCATAAAATATTTTTTATATTTCTAAATTCTTATATTTTTTAACTTACACGCGTTCCACAAACAGGACATTTTTTCACTGATTTTGGAATTGTCATTCCACATTTTTTGCATTTCATGATAATTCCTTTCAGTTCGAGAGCTTTACCACATATAGGACATTTTTTTTTATGACTTGTTATAATCATTCCGCAATTTTCACATTTGTTGATGAGAGATTTGCGATATTTAAAATTTAAGTTCACTTCTCTGAATTTTTTGTCTATAGGTGCCTCTTGTTCTTCTTTAATAGTCAATTCTAATTTTCTTGTCGGTCTTTGAATTGTAATTTGTTTTTTATCGGGATATAATTTTGAATATAGTGATTTCTGTTTTCTACGCTTTAAAATGGATCCTAAGATTAATAAAGATATAAAAGCTAGTAATATAATGATTATAAATGGATCTACTCCAAAATTTAACATGACAATAAACGCAAATACCAGTGCTATTAAATAAACGATCGAAAGGAGTATGACTCGAAAGTTATTTTTTTGGGATGAGTTTTCTATACCATCTTCATCTTTCATAGTCATATCCTTAAATTTAAATTATATAAAATTTCAGTTATAAATATTTTCCAGTTATATATTTTTCTGCCTCTATAATATTTTGATAACCTTTCTTTGCTTCAATTTCTCTATCTATTTCTTCGGATATAACATCCTTGATACTGCTAATTTCAAATGTGACTTCTGAATATGAATCATCTAAATAAAAAGGAATATAAGTCACTCCGCTTCCTTGATAAAATTTGAAGAAAAATTCATAGAAATGTAGCCTAATGGCATTGATAAATACTAGTAATCCTTCAAGTAAAATTACTATCATGTTTCCAAAAATTAAACCTATAGTACTAATTATTTCGTTGACTATCCCTCCACCTTGAACAAGATCTGACATTGCTGTAATTGCTACCATCAATGAAATGTGGGCTAAAGCCAATGCTAATAATCTAATATAAGAAGCTACATTACTCAAAATTGATAAAAAGGTTTCAAATGTTTCCATTGTCCCCTCACCGATAAGTCCACCTACGGATTCTCTTTTTAGATAAGAGACATGCAACATTTTACCAATAGGTTTTAATACAATTAGAAGGATGGCGGGAATTACTACTAATAAAATGGGAAAGGGAGGATCTAACCAAGTATATATATCGAATCCATAAGTAAATATTAAAATCGTTCCCCCCGTTAATATAAGTATTTTGATTATAGAATCTGTAAAACCTAAGTATTTCTTCTTTTGTTTCCAATAATTCATAAATTGAATAAACCAACCTAAATTAAGGTGGAAAACTCCAATCAGAACAGCAAATTTAAAAACTGACAAAATATTATTCAAGGGATTAAATAGAGTGTCATTGAAAATCTGTAAATGAAATATTCCTTGAAGGTTTAATATGTAAATAATGAAACTAAATAATGCTATAAACACACCAAAGCCAATAAAGATTTTCCCCAATCTACGCTTTATTATAAAAAGTAGGACTCCGATGATAACTAAAATTCCTCCAACGATTGCTATATCTCCTAAGAGTGGTATCAATAACAATAGAATCGAACTAATTGATAATGGGGTAAGATGCCAAAAAATAGTTCCAAATATTTCAATTTCATGCATTCCAAAAAAGTCTCCATATAGAAATCCAAAGATTATAGCCCCAACACCACAATATATAATGATCCAGCAAAAATTTAAAAAATCTCTACTTTTTTTATTTTTATACAAGATAAAACCTAACAAACCAGATATAATTAGAACTATACCATGCCCGATATCTCCAAACATTATCCCAAACAAAAGTGGAAAAGTTAGTGCTATTAAAGGAGTAGGATCGATCTCTGAATAAGCTGGGATTCCATACATTTTTGTTATTGTTTCAAAAGGCTTAAATAAGAAAATATTTTTCATAACTGTAGGGGCAGAAGTTCTTAAGTCATCTTTTTTATCTTTTTTACTTGCGATTTCTTCATTTAATTGAGATTTTTTTGCGTTTACTGACTTATCTGAAAGTATTGAACTTTTATCCGATTCTAGTTTTACTGTCTTATTTTTTGCAATCTCAACAGATTCAATTGTAATTTTATCTTGGAATTTATCTACTAGCCCTTGATAAATTTCTTGTCTTTTTTCTTTAGGTAAATAAAAACTGAAACTTAATTGATCTGAAGATAACTCTTCAAATTGATAGGAGACCCAATTATATTCCTCTAAATTTTGAATGATTTCATAAGCGGCTGCAAATAAGAGGAGATTATCATCCCTTAAACGTTCTAATTCTCTCTGATTCTTATTTAAAGAGGTTATAATGAACTTAATTTCCTTCGCAATACGCGGAAAATTAATTCCATCTGAAAGTAAGTATTTCTTTAAAATCGGTACCTCTTCGGCGTGGATTATGCGTATCCTCTCTTTAAATTCCGCTTCTTTTTCCTTCGGGTATATTATGAAAAATGCTAATCTATTTTCACTTAAAAAATCATAATGTAAAAAATTAGGAAAATGAGAGAAATCAAAAACTATTTCGATATTTTCTAAGTTCTTTGAATAAGTAGTGAAAGCCTTAAATTCTAACCGTTTGAATTTCATCAATTTATCTCGAGTTAATTTATATTTCTCTAAAAATAAGTAACTTCCATGGATGTTATTTATTTTATCTAATTCTATTTCAATTAGAGACTTATATTTCTTTAATTCATCTATCCGGTTTGAAAAATAATTGATTTCACTAAACACTTGGTTAATTAAATCATCTATATCTTTAACTTTAAACTTTGGTTTGTCCTTCTCTTCAAATGATAGTTTTTGGAAGTCAGATTCAGTGATATTAAGATCTTTAAATAAGCTTTCTAAACTTTGGCTTAAGGTTTTAATTCTATCAAACACATCTTTATCCATCTCATAGTTGCTACTTTTTTCAGATTTCGATTTAATATGTACTAGCTTAAGTTGGGAGAGATGTTGCAGAAGGATGTCCTTATAATTGCGATTTAACCTTACTTTAAACAGGACCATAACATTTTTTTTTGACATTCATAATCACTTTGTAATTAATTTATCTATTAATCAAGTCTTTTGTATTTTTTAATCGAACATAATTTTCTCTTTCATTTTCTTCTAAAATACCTTTTATTTTTTTTACATCCTCTGTTAACTCGGGAATTATTACATTCTTTAAGCCAAGTATTCTACGATTGATCTTTTTATAATTTTTAGCCAAATTTAGCATTATATCTTCATACTTAGCCAAGATTATAAGTTTTTCAAAAAATTCTACTAAAACAATTATTAAGTCATCTAGATAATAACTAGTATTTTCAAAAGAATAAGCGGGAAGTAGTTCCTCCCTTATCAATTCATATTCAATTATTGGAACTAATGTTCCAATTTTCTTAATATATTTAATGTCTATTTTTGGCTTAAATTGGAGTTTACTTAGATTACTAATTAATTTGAAATTTCTTTTTCCCATTTCTTCGTATGTATTATTAAGTTTAATCATAGTTTCTTTGTATAATTCTATAAATATTTCACGATTCCTAACATAATTCTTCCAATTTTCTTTAACTTCTATCATAATTTGCTCTAATTTGAATTTTAAAAAGCTTTCACCTTTTACGGCAAAATTTAACCTTTTATTTAGAGACATTAAATTGGTCTTTGTAGGCTTTAATTCTCTAAAACTAATCGGTACTTACACCCCTCCAACGTAATATTTATCAATAAATTCATGATGTATTCTAAATAATTGATTTCTCGGAATGTAAGATAACGCTTTCCAAGCAATATTTAAAGTTGTGTTGATATCTCTTTCTTCTTTGTATCCTTGATTTAAAAAACTCCGCTCGAATTCATTTCCAAATTTTAATAACGCTTTCTGATTATAATTTAAACCATCTTCTCCTACAATCGAGATGAGATCTCTAATCTCAAGAGAAGCAGAATATGAAGAGAGTAATTGCGAGCTAACATCAGCGTGATCTTCCCTAGTCGTGTCTTTACCTATAGAGTCTTTCATAAGACGCGAAATAGAAGCTAAAACTTCAAAGGGAGGATATATTCCTGTCTTATCTAAGTTTCTGTTCAGGACTAATTGTCCTTCGGTAATATAACCCGTAGTATCGGGGATAGGATGAGTTATATCATCGTTTGGCATTGTAAGAATAGGTATTTGAGTAATTGTCCCTTTTTTACCTTTAATTCTGCCAGTTCTTTCGTAGATAGATGCAAAATCGGTGTATAAGTATCCCGGGTAGCCTTTTCTACTCGGAATCTCCTCTTTAGCAGAGCTTAGTTCTCTTAAAGCTTCCGCATAATTTGTCATATCAATTAAAATAACGAGAACATGCATATCTTTCTCAAAAGCGAAATATTCAGCAGTTGTAAGAGCTACTCTTGGAACTATTAGTCTTTCCATAATTGGATCATCAGCAAAGTTAATAAAAGATATGATATTCTGGATATTTCCGCTTTCTTGAAATCTTTTCATGAAAAAAATAGCTTCATCTTGAATAATCCCTATTCCACAAAAAATAATCAAAAAAGGTTCTTTTGTTAACACTTTTGCTTGAGTTACAATTTGAGCAGCTAATAGATTATGAGGCATCCCTTGACCACTAAAAATAGGAAGTTTTTGACCTCTTATTAATGTAAAAAGCCCATCTATAACTGAAATTCCTGTCTGGATAACTTCAGAGGGGTATTCTCGGGCGTATGGATTAATTGGTAACCCATTTATATCTCTATCTATTTCGGTTAATAGTTCAGAATCTAATTCCTGTTTAGTGTTAATATCTATCGGTTTTCCCAGTGAATTGAAGACTCTTCCGAACATATCACTAGATATTTTGATTTTAAATGAATCTTCAGTAAAAGTAATTAAAGAATTTTCTGAAGAGAGACCTGATGTATCTTCAAAAACTTCAATTGTTATCGTATTTTCATCCATCTTTATAACTTGTCCAGTGCGTTCTATACCATCATCAGAATGGATTTTAACGATTTCACCGTATTGTACGTCATGTTTGTTATCTAAAAACAATAATGGTCCAACAATTTGTTTAATTTTTCCATAAATTACACTCATTTTTTCTTTAAAACTCCGCGCATTAATTTTAGAGATTCTATTTCATAAATTAGTTGTTTCTTTAATTCTTCTATTTTCTCAAATTCATTATTAGGAACTGAAGACCCAATTCTCAGAATGTCCTCTATCACCTTTAAATCTTTTATATCATCGATTAGGTACCCTTGAGTTATAAGCTGTTGGCCCTCATGATATAATAAGAGAATAATTTTTGTAAACTCCATTAATTTTTTAATATCCGTAAAACTATCAATAGGATCAAACGCATTTTGGATTAAAAAACCATTTCTGGCTAATTTTGAGATAAAAAGGACAAACTGTTGGCTTTCGGGTAAGTTTTCTTCTCCAACTAATTGGGTAACATTTTTTAACTCATTTTCTTGAGATAGTATGTTATTGAATTGTCTTCTACTCTCATACCAGTCTATATCGATCTCAGGCCAATAAACATCTCTTTCATACCACCAATCGGATATAAATTCAGGATATTTGGAGTAAGATTTTAGCCAATTTATTGCGGGGTAGTGTTTGGAATAGGCTAAATTTGCGTCTAATGCCCAAAAAGCTTGAACAAAGCGTTTTGTAGTGGAAGTCACAGGTTCGCTGAAATCGCCAGAGGGGGGTGAAACTGACCCAATTACTGTTAAAGAGCCAAGATTTTCTGTATTTGAATCATCTTCACTATAGATATTAACAACCCCAGCTCGTTCATAAAAGCTAGAAATCTTTGATGGTAAATAAGCAGGGTAACCTTCTTCTGCAGGCATTTCTTCTAATAATCCAGAGATTTCTCTTAATGATTCAGCCCATCTTGAAGTACTGTCAGCTAATACTGCAACATCATATCCCATATCTCTATAATACTCTCCAATTGTCACTCCTGAAAAAATACTAGCTTCACGAGCAGATACAGGCATATTTGACGTGTTTGCTATTAGGACGATTCGTTCCATTAATGGGCGTCCACTTTTGGGATCAATAATCTCAGAAAATTGCTTTAAAACATCTGCGATTTCATTTCCGCGTTCACCACATCCTATAAAAATAATAACATCTGCATTGCACCATTTTGCCAAAGATTGCTGAATTACAGTCTTCCCTGTTCCAAAACCTCCAGGAACTGCAACTGTACCACCTTTTACTATCGGAAATAATAAATCTATTGTTCTGATTCCCGTAATTAATGGTTCTTTCGGGTAACTCCGCCTTCTATAAGGTCGATGTTTGGTAATCGGCCATTTTTGAATCATATTGAAAGTATTTTCTTTCGAACCTCTCTTCAAGCGATATATTTCATCAGTTATTGTATACTCTCCTTCTTCTGCGATAAATGTTAGTTTTCCGGAAATTCCTACTGGAACCAAAATTTTATGCTTAATTAATGGAGTTTCTTGAACAACGCCGATTATATAACCAGTACTTACATAATCATTTACTTTTTTTGATGGTTTAAACAACCATTTTTTCTTTCGTGATAAGGATGGAAGATCTAACCCTCTCTCTAAAAACCCACCCGTTTTAGATTTTAAAAGAGTTGCTTCTAGAGGTCTTTGAATTCCATCAAAAATCTTTCCCAATAATCCCGGACCAAGTTCCATAGATAAAGGTTCCTGCAAACTGAGAACTTTTTCATTTAATTTTAAATTAAATGTATTCTCAAAACATTGGGCTATTACATGATCAGAATAAATTTGGATGACTTCACCTAATATATTTTTCACCCTAATGAGATCGTTAAGTCGTACTTGATTTTCTAATCCTTTTATCTCTATTAGTGAGCCATTGATTGATGAAACATATCCAGACAGCACTTTTTCTTGAGTTTCATTCATAATCCTTTAAATAATCATTTATAGCTAATTTTTGATTTTGAATAAATTGAATATACTTATTTTCAAGATTTTTTACATCTGCTTCAAAATCCGAAAAAATCTTTGAAAAAGTAATTTCTATAATTGTGATATTTCTTTTTAATTGATTCTCAATAGTATAATTGTAAGAAATATTTCCCGCAGTTAAAACACATACAAATCCCCCCGTAAACTCCTTTTCTGATTTAATTAACTTTACCTTATTAGTAAAAATTTTTTCTATCTTATTCATATTTCCACTAAAATAACTAAAATCTTTTGAATTAAATGTAATTCTAATTTCTGGCGGTTTATCAATAATAGGTTTAATACTTTGAAGGATTGTAAGTAGAAAGGCTATATAGCTTGCGTAGTTATTTTTAATTTTATCTTCTATTAAATCTGTCAACGCTGAAATGAGATCTAACATTAATTTATTTTTAGTTTTTAATACTTCCTCTTTAATTTTCAGAAGAGACGAAGAAAGGAAGTTGTTTAATAAATTGTTGTATATCTCATTAAAATTCTTCCTCATTTTTATTGAGCTTTCTGATATTCTCTCCTTATTTTTTCTTTTAATCTCTGCTATTTGAAAAAGAATTTGCTGATTAATGCTTTTTATGTCATTATCAGCTTGCTTAATTAAATACAGACCTAATTCTCCAAAACGCTTTTTAATTTCTCCTCCTTCGCTAATAACTTATCATCTCATTTTATATTAGTTCTTGTATTAAATCGTATATCAAATCAAAAATTTTATCATGTTTGGTCACATCCTGTTGAAAGATATCAGGTAATAGATAGATAAATGGAATTTTATTATTTGTTTTAAAATCTAATAAGTATTCAAAAAGATCATCGGATAAATCCATATTTACAATAACCATAACAATCGATGGTTTTTTTATTATATCTTCAAACATTCTCAAGAAATCATCCTCATGATTGACAACAGTACCCTCAATACCTAAAAGCCCAAATAATGAAACGATTTCTTCGTAACCAATAACATGTATCTTTTCTTCTACCATTAAAAATCAAAACCCAATTCCTTAAATATCGAATTTATTAAATCTTCTTTATTGTCATAATAATATTTTTCTATTTTATTACGTAAATTCATTAATAATTCTTCAAATTTGGCCGATTCTTCACTAACCTCTTTTGAAACTGTCTTTAATGCATTATTTATAATTTCTTGGTTTTTACGAGTTGTATCTTCTAGTAAGTTCTCTTGAGCACTTCTTTCTTTTTGTATATCTTCTAAACTTTCTTTTTTAGCGGTCTCAACTAATTCTTCATAAATGCGTTCTATCTCTTCAACCCATTCAAAAATTTTCATTATTTTAGCGCCTTCATTTTATGTTTAATCTTATTAATTCTTATTATTAATTCTGCTTCATTTTCAATACTTTAAACTTTTTATGAATGATTTTTATAACTTGTGGTAAAATTTCAAATCTAATTTCTTTTTCTTTTTTAATTATAACTTCCAATATTTTGGAAATCGTGAAATATTCAATATCATCAATTTTAATTTTAAATTTTTTGAAATAATAAGAAATATAAAAATCCTCAATTGATCCTATTAAGTGCTTTTGACTAATTTTTAATATTATGAAAAGTGCCTTAATTTCTTCAGCTTCTCTAATATAAAGTTCTATAGTTGATACAAAATCATTAAGATTAGTTAGATTTAACAAAAACTCGAGTTTACCTTCATCTAAGAATAAATAATTATGAACTAAAAATTGCTTTAATAATGATCTCTCAATGTTATTTTTAATTCCTCTATATATTAAATTTAAGTTGTATATTTCTGTTTTGTATTTCACAAATAATGAAATCATTGTTTTCTCTTTTTTATCCAAATTTTGGGTTTGTAATTGAAGCTGTTTATAATACAATTGATCCAGAAAGGCTTCTAAGACAAAAATCTCTTTGTTTTTTTTTAAGTAGAGGAATCCTTCTCTAATAGCTATATTATATGGAGTTCTTTTCAACAAGATTTGTATTTCATCTAAATTAGTCGCTTTAAGCAATTCTTCAATTAAATCTGAGTTGTCTAAATATTCTTCAGACAAAAAATTAACATCTTTTCTCGTTTCTTCTTTAGTTCGCCCTATAATTAAGCTAATGATTATCATCTTGAGATTTTGAATTTCAAATTTCATTAGATACTGTTTCAAAAAATTCCTCATATTCAATGGAGAAAAGTGCATTATTTTTCCAACTAGCAGAATATAATTATTAATTAGAGCTCCTTCTATTTCCTCTATTGTATAATTTTTAATTTCCATATTTGGATAATATGGTTTTAAAGATTCTAAAAAGATTTGGATATCGTTGATTGTTTCAAAATTTTTTAATGTAGCATCGCCAATAATTAAATTCTTTAAAAAATCGATTTTGATGAATGTGTATGCATAAGATGGAATAATTATACTCGTGTAAAAATCACCTAACTATAGAATTTAAATAATAAATAACCTTAAATCGGCGTAGGGATTTTTGTCCAGAGTAAGATTGCTACAATTAAACCATACACGGCCAGTGCTTCGCATAATGCTACGATTAAAAATGCCTTAAAAAAACTTTCTTCTCTCTCGGATAAGGAAGAGATTGCTGCTGTACCTACCGTCCTTATAGCCAACGCACTCCCTAATACCGATGCAGCAAGGGCTATAGCTGCCGAAATTGCTAACGCGGCAGCAGTTGGAGAATTATAATAATCAAAACTCTCTGTTTGTGCCGCTACCAATGTTATAACGCCGTCTACGCTTAGAAAAACGATCGCTACCAAGACTAATTGGAATGCGCCGAGTAATAAATAAAATTTTTTTTTCCCGTTCATAATATTAACCACTTTTACTCTAATTATCAATAATATTTTAGAATAGAGTAATAAATATATGCGTATAAATTTTTCTAAAATATCTCATAAGTTTGAATTTAGTCTAAAAAACAATGAGAAAAATCAAATGTAAGAAAGAATCTAATTTATAGCGAATTCGTATTTATTGGTATAATAACACTCTCATTAAATCAGCAATATCGTGAACTCGGTCTGCCATTTGTTCTAAAAGAACTATGCTATCTCTAACCCTCAATAGCGTTCTGATATCTTCAACATTAGAATATATAAACTCAAGAAATTGCCTATAAGTCCTATCAATTTCTGATTCGTGCTCATGTATAGTTGTAGTATTCTCAAAAACCAATTCTGGTTTATCTCTTAAGTTCTTTATGGCTGTCTTTAAAATGTCAACCATTTCCATTACCTGGTTTAATAGCTTATGATATTTCTTTTTAATTTCTTTTGCATACTTGCCTTCAAGTTTAATCTTATCAAGCATATCGACAAATTCAAGAGGGTAATTAATGATGTTATCCATTTTCAGAACTAAATCTACATAAGCTCCAAGATTAAAGGCTTCCGCTTCTGAAAAGTTCTGTATTAATTGAATTTTTAACTCGTCAGCTTCCTCTTCAGATAATTGCATCTTCGCCTTTTTCTTTTCTAAATCTTTTTTATTAGATTCAAAATCTTCAGACCAATTTGTATAGTAAACTGCACAATCACTTGTGACATCATATATTATTCTAGAATGCTCTAAGAGAAGCGTAATTATTTCTTCTTTAACCTTTCTGTTCGAAGACATTTTAATAATCAATAAATTATATTATAATCTATGAATATAATATGATTAAATAAATAAAAATCATCAGTTTTTAAGTAAATTTATGTAAAAAAGATTAATAGTTTCTGTTATTTATAAGAATTATATCGAATTTTGAATCATTTCTATTTAAATCTAGTATTATTAGAATTCGCTAATAAGGGTGTATTTACCTAAAATGGGATTAAAATCTAAAGTGGAAAAATGGCGTAAATATTCTGAAATGTCTGATTTAGGAATAATTTCTCGACGGAAATTTTTTAACAACGCTTTTGACGGAGCTTTGACTTGTGCGGGTATAGTAAGTGGAAACTTCATAATATTCCTTTCACACGCGGGTCAATATTTAAGCTCAACTATTATTGTAATAACAGGACTCTCTACGGCTTTAGCCATCGGCATTAGTGGACTTTGGGGGGCTTTCCTCTCAGAAGATGCCGAACGGAAAAAAAAAATAAGTGATTTAAAGAAAGAAATGGTAATTGTTGAAAAAAATCTTGAGGATCAGGATAAAAAGAAAGAAAGAAGAGAGATTCAAAAAGCAATGATCACTCCCATCAAAGTAGATTCTACTGATCAATACAAAAAAAAGTTTCTAATAAGCAAGAAGAAAAATAGGAAATCTGAAAAAAAATCATTAATCGAGCAATCAGAAAGATTTGCTACTATAGTTGCATCCTTAGTAGACGGAGGTGCCCCTGTTTTAGGATCAGTTCTCCCATTATTACCCTTTTTCTTTGGTACAGTATTATCGGTGTTTCATTTTATCGTATCTTATGCAGTATTGGTCGGTATTTTAGTTTATTTGGGAATCTTCCTTGGTAATATTTCTGAAGGGGGTCATTTAAAATATACTTTACACCTTGTTACAGCGGGTATCACTACTTTACTCGTTTCCCTACTGCTAGAATTAGCGATCTCTCCTTAATTTAATTTTTAATTTAAATTTATTTTAGTATAATTCAATCATTATATATATAAATGATAATAACCAAATAGGAATAAGGAGTAATTGGAATCTCAAATTAATTTTTAAAACAAACCGATTTAGAGGAAAAAAGATTATTAAAAAGTATCTTGATCCCAGTAAAGATAGTCTAAAATGATTGATAAGGTTAGAACCTACGCCGATATTACCGATTTTTTATCAATTGCCCGTCGTTATTTTATAAATAATTTTTACGATGGTATGTTGACTGTTTTAGGAATTATTCTTGGATTTTTTATTTCAGCATTAAGAGGAAGTCAACATACTATGGATAGTTATCTGGTTCTATTAACGGGTTTTGCTACTTCTATTTCTATGTTTGTGTCTGGTTTGAGTGGGTCATATATTTCAGAAAAAGCAGAGCTAAGAAAATTGAAATTAGAGTTAGACAAAGCAATGGTGCTCGTAGAGGAGGAACAAAAAAATGAGGCGGATATTAAATCAGAAAATGAAGAAATCGAGAAAGCAATGATAACAGTAAATCTACATCGTAAAAATGAAAAAAAAAAAAGGGGAATAAAAAACCCAAGAATTAAGAAGAAAAAAGTAAAAACAATACAGGAGAAAGCAGAAAGATTCGCATCTATAATAGTCTCACTTGTAAATGGCGGTGCTCCTTTTATAGGGGGAACAATTCCTCTTATCCCTTTCTTTTTAACAGAACAAGCGAATCTATCCACTTTTATCCATTCTTTTTTAATAATCTTTGGGTGTATCGTTCTACTCGGTAGTTTAATAGGTTTTATTTCGCAGGAGTCAATATTTAAGAACATTCTTCAAATGTTAGCTGCTTTTGGGATAACAATGGTAATATCTATTCTGTTGTTACACTAAGATAAAATTTGATATTTCGAAAAATTAAAATTTTTTGGATAATTTCTCTACAAAAAATAAAATATTTAGTTGGATTAAGTTGAAAACTTTTATAGGAATTGATATAGGCTCATTAGCAACAAAGATTGCTCTTATTAGCGACGGAAAATTAATTGATCACAGGACAGAGAGATCCACATATGATTTTAAAAGAATTGGGCATAACTTATTTGACGATTTACTAAAAAAGAATAATTTAAACAAGTCTGATGTGTTTTTGATGAGTACTGGTTACGGCCGGAACACAATAGACATAGCAGATGACCGTGTAACTGAGATTACTGCCCACGCAAAAGGTACGCAATATTTCTTTCCAGATGTTCACTCAGTTATTGATATTGGAGGTCAAGACAGCAAAGCGATCGTTATATCTAAGAAAACAGGAAATGTAGTCGATTTTCAAATGAACGATAAGTGCGCAGCAGGGACAGGCAGATTCTTAGAGGTCATGGCTCACGCTTTAGAGGTTCCTATTGATCAATTTGGGAATCTAGCTTTAAAATCCAATAAATCTGCTTCAATCAGTTCCACATGTACTGTTTTTGCGGAAAGCGAAGTCATTAGCTTGTTTGCAAGAGGCGCATCCAAAGAAGAAATAGCGAGCGGAATTCACAGATCAATCGCAAGAAGGGTTGCGGGGATGGCAAAACGCATTGGAGTTGGCCCCAAATTAGTATTTTGTGGTGGAGTCGCTAAAAATCCCGCAGTGAAAAAATACTTAGAAGAAGAACTTGGTTATGAGGTTGAAACACCCGAATTTCCTCAGTTAACTGGAGCTATTGGCGCCGCTTTAATCGCTCAAGAAAACAGTTCTAATTGAAATAAGTGTCAATTTTTTGATTATGGATGATCTAAGTTTATTATCTGATATTACTCTATTTCTTAAGGAAAAAAAGTCAGAAGGAGTTAAAATAGTTGCTTACTTAGCTCACGATAATATCCCCGAAGAGTTACTTGATGCTGCTGGTTTCTTTCCTTTAAGGTTGATGTTTGGTGGGAATGACGAATTGATGGATGCGAGCCATGATTTTTTACCACCATCCACCTGTGCTTTCGCTCAGTCTTGTATAGGATTATTTTCAACAAAACCTAATCTCTTTAAATTCTTGGAATTAGTAGATTATTTTATAGTTTCTAATCACTGTGTTTCAGACGTTTGTGTTTCAGAGATTATTTCCAGATATTTCAACATCTCTCGATTGAACTTTTATGTTCCCTATACGAAAAATGAAAGCAGTCTGAAATATTTTAAATTAGAATTATTAGACCTAAAGAGCAAACTTGAAGAAATTATTGGAACTGAAATAACTAACGAGAGATTATTTGAGAGTATAAACAAGTATAATCAATTTAAAAAAGTCCTTCTAAAAGTTAATGAGTTAGAGATTCTAGGATCGGAAAAATTAAAAGTTTTGCATAGAGCCATGCTTTATGGTCCTGAATTTCAACCAGATTTAGAAAAATTTATTCATTATGTTAAAGAAAATCCATCCCCTATATCAGAAACATCTAAAGCCGTTTTACTTACTGGCTGCTCGATCTTTATTAACGATAATATGGTCGATTTAATCGAGGAAGGAGGAGGAAACATAATTTTTTTCGATACTTGGATTGGGAATCATTATTATTCCCAAATTATAGATGATAATAGTATAGATACTGAAAAAGATCCTTTAGAATTACTAGTTTTGAAGTTTAAGAATAATATATATGGGGACCATTCAGTACCTAATTTTCTTCAACATAAAATATCTCAAATCGAGAATTATTACCAAGACTATACAAAAACAAAAGGTAAAAAACTAGGTGTAATCAACCACATCATTAAGTTTTGTGACCACATCTCGTTAATGTCCTCTTTTTTAAAGGATAGACTTCAAGAAAAAGGAATTCAAGTTCTAAATTTAGAACGAGATTACTCGAGAGCAAATAGAGGTCAATTATCAACAAGAATTGAAGCATATCTAGAGATGATGAAATGAGTTTAATTGCAGATGAAATCATAACATTCTCCTCAGTTTTAAAGATAGCTTATAACTTACTTGCTAGTAGAAATTATTTAAAGCGTAAGAAATTCAGAGAAAAAGAGAAATTAGTAGCTGTAACTTTACCTTTTTCAGATTTAGCTTTTGCGGCTGATACTATTCCTGTTTTTCCAATTAGAATGCATGAATTTGAAATAAGTCAATATCTTACCTATTTAGGCTCAGCTTCAAGTATTTTTGGTTGGAACACGGTATCTAATTTTCTAGGATTTATAAGAAATCTTGGAATTAACGAAGTAAGCAAAATCGTAGATGATATTATTGAAGATGTAATTGATGTAATAAATAAAAAGTACAACGAAATGTATGATATTGGAATTGAATATGGAATCTCAACTGATTTTTGCTACGGGTTGAAAAGCTTAGTGGGTATGCATGTCTCCAAAGGAAGCAATGTAGATGCTTGCCTTAACGTTACGATCCGTTGTAGCGCCTACAATAAATATCTTGAATCTTTGCAAGCAATTAACGAAGGTCCCAAGCAAATTTGGATAGATATACCTCCTAGAAACATTGGAAATGCCATAGAATTACTAACGGATAACATTTCACACGCGATTAAGGACTTTGAGGAATTAACAGGTAAAACAATTACAGATAATCAGATAAGAGATCATTTCAAAATCGGTAACCAAGTAAAAAGAGCGTACAAAAACATAATTTATGATATTAGCGCTTCTGATTTTTATCCGTGCAATCCTGCGACATTTAGCGAAATTATGGCACTCTTAAGCATTACATTTCAAGATTATAACTCAAACGCAACCAGATATAGAGATAATATTGTGTCTCTCGAAAAAGAAATGAGAGAAAGAATTAGAAAAGGAATTGGAATGGACGTATCTAATATGCCTCGAATATTTGTGACCCCGATGTTTGGAGGATGGGAACCAAAAAGTCATGAGATAATTTATGAATTGGGTGGAAGAGCGCTGTATGCCGATTGGGAACTGTTACAATTATTAGAAGAAATTCCCACATCACCTAATTCAAATCCTTCTGAGGAGTACGCCCGATTTCTTATGAGAGCTACAGAAACAGGAATTGGTTGCGATAATGATAAGTTAACTGACTCTTATTTGAGAATGGCAAGGGATTTAAATGCTGATGGAATGATATTTTTTCAATTATTTGGATGTCACTCCATTTCAAATTGTTATTCTATGCTAAGAGAAAAAATAAGAAATGAGCTTGAAATACCGACTACAGCAATTACATTTAATAAAATAGGAGAATCAATCGATCAAGTGAAAACCAGATTAGGTGCCTTTATGGAAATGTTCAAATAATTTTCTAAAATTAAAGAAAATACCTTAATATATTGATATCTTCTCTTTAATATCTTTATCAGATTTCTCTTGATCTTTATTGATTTTTAGAATTTCCGCTGATTCAGAAACATTTAATATTTGATACCACATATTTAAAAACTCATTATCGATTTTATCCAATTTATCTCGTGCAATTATCTGAGCATAATCACTTTTTGCGGTTTTTACCATATTATTCCTAAAAGAATATGATGCTTGTCTCTTATTACCTATTCTGATAATATTCTCCAAATCATCTCGCTTTTGTGTTTTTAAATCCTCATATTCAATAAAATTATGCCACACTTTATCTTTAAAAGGAGGTACAAACATTAAAGGAATAGTGTAATCTACTTCTCTAATCAAATGACTTCTCAGATAATCTCTAATTTCTAGGTCATGTCCAAATTGGGAGATTAAAATTAATTGTGACTTGATATTATGGCACTCATTTTTTTTATCATTCTTGAATTTCTCTGAAAACGACTTAATTTCATTTATAAATTTTAATAAACTCATATATTTAAATGGTTTAGACGTTCTATTACAATAAATAAAAGTAATCTCATAATCATAGGGATTTATTTCTTCAGTAGCTTGACTTTTGGGGTCTAGGGAAGATTCTTTAGTTGTAACCATTACTAGATCTATTACTCTTTGAAAACTATCACCCTTTAATGCAAAATTATAGTTGCGATAAACTTTTGTATTCTCTAGATTGGTTTTAATTATATTTTTTTCAATTAATTCAACATATGGAAAATAAATTTCATCCCATTCTTCCCGCTTTCCATCAATATGGTTCACAGAAAAAGGAAATTTCATAATTCCGTCTGAAAAGTCAATAACATGATATAAATGCTTTATTAAAACATTTAGAATTCTTGTTTCGAGCTTAAATATTTTCCTTTTTTCTTGAGCTTTCTCTAATTGAAATTTAGAAAGTTCTGTAAATGGATTGTGAAATTCATTTTTAACCTCAGTTTTCAATGATTGAATCAATTTTTCTTCAATAAGGTTTATCCAATTATGCGATTCATGTTGTATTTTTAATTCTTTAGCTAATGATTTAGTTTTAAACGCCAAAATGGATATGCGAGTCCTCTCAAAATTCTTATCTATGGAAGATTGAACCACTGAAATAAACCCTTTTTCACTGAGACCTATTATTAATAGGTAATCCTCAGAAATAATAGATTTTTTAGAAATCCTGAATTGAGAGTTAAAAGTTTTTTGGATAGCTGAAGAAATTTCGTTCATAGTTATTAAATTCTCAATATTTTTTGTTCTTATTATTATCACTCTCTTATTTTTTTGTTTTTTTGCTAAAATATCACTTTAGAGTATTTGATTGCCAATTCTACCTTAAGAAGTAAGTCATTTTATTATTAAAAATTCAGCTTTTTGTCTATCGAAAGTAGGCAAAAATTAATTTAATACAGTAACTGCCTTCCTAAATTTTATTTTTTAAGCTAAATTCCTAAAAAGTTTTGCAGGTGTGAGAATATCAAATACTTAATATCTCTAATTAATATAAATGAGTTATCTTATTTAATTTTTTTCTAAGAAACTTTATAGAATCATAAATATACTAGAATTATAGTTTTAGAATTAGAAATTAGTAAATTTCATCGAAAATAGAAATGTTCACCCTTTAACAAAAAATAATTTTCTACGTGAGTGAACTCTCTGGAAGTGATCTTTATATTTTTGAATTTTTTCTCTGATTTCCTCTAATTCTTCATTTTTGAGTATACTATTCAAAATGTTGAGGGTACTCAAATATAATTTTGGAACGAAGGTGTCTATTTGTGAAAGAACATAAGCTAGTTCTTCTATTGAAGTATAATTTATTTTTAAATCAATTTCTTTAATCTGGAGACTGTTAAAGATGCGACTTTCGAGTTTTCTTCTTGCAATATTACTCCACACAAGTTCATAAACAAAATAGAATATTCCTTGGACTAATTCTGTCAAAAGTGCGGTACCTGTAGCAATTGCGATACTTCCAGTTAAAATATATGCCGTGGTTGTTCCCAGTACAAGCGTAATACTTCTATATATTAGACTTTTAATTAAACTACTCTTCCATTCAATTTTACTAGGCTCCATGATATTATAGTATTTTAAAACCTTATAATTTAGCTCATAAATTTTATTACTTTTAAATTACTAATTTGTAATTGTAGTCCTAAAAACCTTAAATTTAAACTGTATCTTGAGATGATCCTAAAACGAGTGTATACGCTGATGATGTCCTAAGTTTCACATCTGTTCTAAAAATGGCGTCAAATTTTTTAACAGGGAGAGATTACTTACGAAAGAAAAAATTTCGAGAAAAGAAGAAATTAATTTCTGTTGCTTTAGGATTCCCCGATTTAGTTTTTGCGGTTGGAGCAGTTCCAGTTTTTCCAATAAGGATGGAATCTTTTGATTTTAGCAGATATTTAACACCAATAACATCAGCTACTTCGGTTCTAGGTTGGGATTTAACCGCAAAATTTTTGGATTTTGCTCGTCAATTCGATGTCTTAAAGATTGTTGATAAAATCCTTGAAGACGTTATCACTTCGATAAACAAAAAATATAATGAAATGTACGAATTAGGTGTTAGTAATGGCGTTCCTTCAGAATTATGCTACGGTATTAACGCTCTTTATGGGATGCATAGATCAAAAGGAAAAAATGTGGACGCTCACCTTAATTTCGCTATGCGCTGTGGGAGATGGAATAAGTTTTATGAGTCGTTAAAAACAACTGTTCCTAAGCAAATTTTAATCGATGTACCTCCTAAAAAATCATTTAAAGAAACTGAAGCTCTTGAACAAATTGTTGATAATATTAAGAACGGAATAAGCGAATTGGAAAACATTACGGGTAATTTTGTATCAGATAATAGCTTACAGAAGCAATTTCGAATTGGAAACCAAGTAAAAAGATTTTACAAAACGATTCTTTACGAGATTAGTAGCTCAGATTTCTACCCGTGTAATCCCGCAACATTTGCTGAAATTTTAGCTCTTTTAACAATTACATTTCAAGATTATAATTCTAACTCACAACGATATTTAGAAAATTTAAGCCAATTAGTTAAAGAAATGAGAGAGAGAATAAGAAAGGGTATAGGCATGGATGTTTCTAAAATGCCAAGGCTGTTATTTGCTCCAATGTATCAAGGATGGGAACCTGAAGTACACGAAATTATCTATAAATTAGGGGGAAGAATAATTTATGCAGATTGGGATGTTCTAGGTTTTTTGGAAGAAATTCCCATATCAACCCACTCTAGTCCAATTGAAGAATACGCTCGATTTCTCTTGAATGCATCAGCGAAAGGTATTGGATGTGACGATGAAAACTTGACGAATTCGTTTTTAACGGTTGCAGAAAAAATGGATATTGATGGTTTAATCTTCAACCAAGTGTTTGGTTGCCCATCAATATCAAAAACATACGATAAATTAAAGGAAAAGCTAAAATCTGAATTAGATATTCCTGCAATAGTAATTAATTTCAAAAAAATAGGAGAAAACATAGAACAAGTAAAAACCAAAGTAGAACCTTTTATGGAGAGATTAAAGAGTGTAGAATAAATATTTACTTATTTTTTAAATAAATCGCTCGGCTTCATTAAATGAGGTTCGTCTTCTTCATCTTTCTTTTTCTTTTTTTTTCCAGGGACAAATCCATATACTTCAGCGTCTTGTGATGTTGGAGGGAGTATTCCTGTAGGAGGTTGTATGTTGATATTTGCAGTGATGGGTTCTGGTTTTGGAGTAAGTGGGATATTTTGGGATTGAAAAGACGCTTGTGCGCTAGGTGCAGCTGAAGCTTTTAAAACTTTCAATTCGCTTAAAACTTTCTCTAGATTCATTGATTGTACGCTTTTATTCATTGTATCCATGATTTCTTGAAGGGATTTCGAAGTTTCTCTAAGCCCCTTAGGATTTATACCCGTAAGTAATGAATCTAAATTTGTATTAATATTATTATTTAGTTCTTTAAGGGATTCTAATACTGTAGACCAATGTTTATTCATTTGGGATTCGATTGCACTTATCATTTTGATAGTCTCGTTCATGAAATTAACATGTGCTTCGTATCGTTCCTCATCTTTAGCCCGAAGGTCGGAAATGAGCATTATTAACTTTCGAATCGCGTCTTTCTCTTCACTCACTTTCAAAAATCACATTTCATATTTTCTTTTATTATATTATGATTATCTATTAATTTATATATATTTGTTCTTAAAAGAAACAACAAAACTATTCAATTTGTATTAATAATAGAATTTATTTTTTAAATTAAGGGGGATATTAATTAGTAATTACAAATCAATGATCACAAAAAAATAAAAAATAATCATGCCAATAGAAAGAAGTCGTTGGCCTAACCATCCTAAGATATATGAGATTAACACGTGGCCATGGTTAACTAATTTATCTGATATTATTGGTTATAATATTAAACTTAAGGATATTCCCCTTGAGTTAATATACCAAGAATTGTCTGTTTTTGATGTAGTCTGGTTAATGGGAGTTTGGGAACGTAGCCCTATAGGAAGAGAAATAGCTATGAATCATGAAGGTTTACAGGAGGGTTATCGTAAAGCTTTGAGAAATTTTAATGCTCAGGATGTTGTAGGTTCGCCTTATTCTGTTTATTATTATCACATTAGTTCTCAATTAGGCGGTCCAGACGCCCTTAAATCGTTCCGAGAAGACTTAAAAAAACGGGATATATCGCTGATATTAGATTACGTACCAAACCATGTTTCAATTGATCATCTCTGGACACTTGAGAAATCTGATGTTTTTATTAAGGGGACTTTAAATGAACTAATGACAAAACCATACGATTTTTTTTCAGTTGGAGATATTGTGTATGCGCACGGAAGAGATCCTAATTTTCCTCCCTGGACAGACACGGTTCAAATTAACGCGTTTTCTGCTGAAGCTCGCTCAAAAGCAGTTAACACCTTACTCTCGATCGCTCAACAATGTGATGGGGTTCGATGTGATATGGCAATGTTAATGACTACCAGTGTTTTTAGTAAAACTTGGGGGGAAAAAGCAGGTTCATTACCTGAAACTGAGTTTTGGGAGGAAATCATCCAAGTTGTAAAAAAAAAATACCCCGATTTTAAATTCATAGCTGAAGTATATTGGGATATGGAACGGGATTTAATTCAGCAAGGTTTTGATTATTGTTATGATAAGAGATTATACGAATGTTTAGCTAGTCTTAAAGTTCAAAGCGTACGAGATCACCTTAATGCCGATTTAGATTATCAGAATAAATTACTTCGATTTATTGAAAACCACGACGAACCAAGAGCATTAACAACTTTTGGATATGAACCTTCTAAAGCTGCTTCTGTCCTTACTTTAACATTACCAGGTGCCCGATTAATATTTGAAGGACAGACCCGGGGAAAAAAAATTAAAATACCAGTTCAACTAGGAAGGGGCGAATTTGAAGAAGATGATATAAATCTAATAGAATTTTATGATAAATTGTTAAGGGTTGCTCCTGGAAGAGAGTTTGATGAAGCTAGGTGGTCCTTATGCAAATCCAAGCCTGTGGGTATGAATGATAATTCTCATAACAACATAATCTCATATCAATGGTTAATAGATAACCAAAGATTATTAATTACAGTCAATTACAGTTCCAATACCTCTAAAGCACATATCATAATCGATGATATAAGCTATGAACACTTTGATTGGCGATTTACAGATCTTTTAACGGGGAACAAGTATAACTATAAAGGAGAAGATCTAAACAAAAATGGATTATATGTTGAATTAGATAGTTGGAAGAGTCATATTTTTCGCGTAGAAAAAGTATTAAAAAGTTAGAATTTGTTTTTACGGATAAAATAAGAAATATGAACCAGAAAAGAGAGATGATTATATGGGATATGATAAAAACTCTTTAATTACTGCTTTAATTGAAAAAGGAGTCAAAATACCAAATCCTTCTTCGGTTGAAATAAGCAAGGAAGTCAACATTGACCTAATATCATCTGAAGATGTAACCATACACTCAGGATGTAAAATATTTGGCGAAAAGACACTTATTATGCCGGGAGTTAAGCTGGGCAGTATATCTCCAGTTACTATTAAAAATTGTCAATTAGGGAAAAAAGTGGAATTAAAAGGCGGGTATTTTGAAGGATCAACATTTTTAGATTCCGCGAATATGGGTGATGGTGCCGAAGTCCGAGAAGGATGCCTCCTGGAGGAGGAGGCTAATGGTGCTCATACGGTGGGTCTTAAGCAAACAATACTCTTTCCATTTGTGACATTAGGGAGCATAATTAATTTTTGTGACATTTTAATGGCAGGCGGGACGAATAGAAAAAACCATAGTGAAGTGGGTAGTTCGTATATTCATTTTAATTATACACCTAATCAGGATAAGGCAAGTGCATCTTTAATTGGAGATGTAGCTTATGGTGTTATGCTTAATCAACCTCCTATTTTTTTAGGGGGCCAAGGCGGACTAGTGGGGCCAAGTCGGATAGGTTATAAGACTGTAATCGCAGCAGGAGTTATTTACCGTGGAAATTGTCCTCAAGGTCATAAACTCTTAATGGGTAAGAAACCTCAAAAAGAGGATATGGATTTCTATCCTGGACTATATTGGAGAGTTAAATCAAGAGTTATAAATTGCATTGAATATATCGCTAATATAATAGCTCTTAGACAATGGTACCTAATGGTACGTTCTAAGTTCTATCAGGGAAGTGAAATGGAAAAATTGCTTTATGAGGGCTCTGTAGAAAAACTTGATCTTATTCTCAATGAGAGAATTAAAAGATTTAAACAACTAGCTAACAAGATGGAGAATTCCATAGAATTATATAAATCGGTTATGGGTATTAAAGCATCAAATGAACTAATAAATCAAAAAAGAGAATTATTTGAGAATATCCAAAAAATTGAAAGTAGTTTTATGGAATGTTTAGAGTATTCGGGCGACGAGAAAAATAGAGTTGAATTTTTAAAGAATATAGATGACATCTACAAAAATACCGGGAAAGATTACATCAACACAATACAAAATTTAAATGAGCATAGTAAAAAACTAGGAACTTCTTGGCTTCTGAGCATGGTTGAAAATACAAGAAATACCATATTGAAGTATCTTCCATCTTTTATTTAAAAAATATCTTCATTTTTAATAATAAAGGACATTTTTAATGAACAGTTACAGTCTTACTAAGATTTAATGGTTTATCTGGGTCTAGATCATGGGCTAAAGCAGCATAATAGGCTAATAATTGTAAGGCTGGCATGAAAGTTATTGGGCTGAATAGGTTATGAAACTTGTCTGCGGGTTGAGGAATTCGAATTGTAATATCACTTAATTTTGTTATCTTTACATCACTTTCCACAACAACAGAAATAATTCTACCACCTCTAGCTTTGAACTCCATTACATTCCCAACTAATCTATTATACGTCTCGTCAGGAGGAGCGATAAAAATAATAGGAAATCCTTCCCGTACTAAAGAAATTGGTCCATGTTTAGCAGAAGCTGCAGAGTATCCTTCTATAAACCGACAAGCAACTTCTTTCAATTTCAAACCTCCTTCTTTAGCAGTGGCAATTGATATTCCTCTTGCCAAGAAGAAATAATTCATATTTTTTTCTAAATTGCTTACAATATATTTGATTAAATCAACGTTTTTTTCGAGGAATTGTTCAATGATATTAGGAATTCCAGCTAAAGCATCCTGATATTTTACTATTTCTTCATTAGATATTATTTTTCTAGTTTTTGCAATTGATACTGCTATTAACGCAAGAGCAAGAACTTGCGTGGTATATGTTTTTGTTGCTGCAACTCCAATTTCAGGTCCTGCATTTGTTACGATCACATGATCGGAATACCTAGTAATAGATGAACCTACAACATTAGTAATTGTTAAAATTTTGACAGATTTTGTTTTTTTTGCCCATCTAATCGCTTCTATCGTATCAATGGTTTCACCTGATTGTGAAATTGCAATAATTACGGAATTATCTTGCAAACTACCTTTTAGCTGAGTTTCAAATTCAGAACATTCTATATCCTGAATATGTTTACCAAGAAACTTAGAAATTATAAATTTTCCTGCTAACGCTGAGTGATAAGATGTCCCCGCTGCAGTGATATAGATGCTACCTGCTGAGATTAAAGCGTTTGCAAACTTGCTTAATAGCTGGTCGGAAATTTTCATAGTAAACCTTAATGCATCTGGTTCCTCGTAAATTTCTTTTAACATAAAATGATCAAAACCTCCCTTTTCTGCAGCATCAATATTCCATTCAATAATTTGCATTTCTTTTCTAATCGATTCATTATCACTATTGAGAGCAAAAAATTGAACTTCTCCCGCTTTCAAAACAGCAAGTTCGTCATCTTCCATTATATAACATTTTCTTGTATATGGTAAAAAAGCAGGAATATCTGAAGAACAATAAGTTGTTTTTCCTTCTTCTATTCCAATTATTAAAGGAGATTCTTTTCGAGCAACAATTATTAAATCGGGATTATCAATCTGACAGACTGCAATTGCGTACGCTCCTTTGCATTTTTTTAATGCGTTTATAATAGCATCCTTAAAATTATTACCATTTTTCATGAAATCTTCAATCAAATGAGGAATAACTTCAGAATCAGTTTCAGATTTAAATGTATGTCCTAGAGAAGTGAGTTCATTTCGCAATTCTAAAAAATTCTCTATTATTCCATTATGTACAACTGCAATCTTGTCGAAACAATCTAAATGTGGATGGCTATTTTGTTTAGTAGGTGCTCCATGAGTAGCCCATCTTGTATGAGCTAATGCAAGTCTTGAACCACTAGGAAATTCATCTAATTTGATCTTTTTATGGATTTCATCAATTTTTCCAGCTTCTTTTTTAATGAATAGTTTTGAATTATAAAGTGAAACAATACCACATGAATCATATCCACGGTATTCTAAACGCTTTATTGCTTCGAAGACAACTTTACCTACAGAGATTTCTTGATTCTTTGTAACTATTCCAAAAATACCACACATCTAAAAATAGGTAATTATTAGAAATTTAAATATTTTTTTACGTCCGAAAGAAAACATGATAAAAGTAATTTGTAAAACTCATATGATTAAATTTTTATTAAACAGAACTTTTTTTAGTATAAATTATTTCTCAAGGTACTATTTATGGCGATTAAAGTAATTATTACACATAATTTCAAAGAGTTAAGTAAGGTTGCAGCTGAAATTGTAAAAGAGCATATCATCCAAGGATTGCAAAACAAGGAAGAATATGTTTTAGGGCTTGCAACGGGAAATTCACCTAAAGGTATGTATAAAATCCTAGCTCGGATTGCTAATTCTGGTGAAATTGATAGCACACGGATCCGTAGCTTTAACCTTGATGAGTATGTAGGTCTCCCTGGTGAAAACCCTCAACAACGAGTGCTACATCCTGAGAGTTATTGTTATTTTATGATTCAAGAATTTTTTGGGCTTCTTGACAAAAAATTCATCGAGACTTCGCTCCCTTATGGTTGTTTGATTGATCAAGAACAATTAGTAGACGAACTTAAAGCACATCCAGAAGACTGGAGTGAATTGGGTACAGATGCGGGTAAATCAATATTAATTAAAGATAATCCAGCTTCAGAATATTTAAAGTGGATTCGAGAAACAATATTAGAAGGGTATGCTCAAAAAATTTCAGCTGCTGGGGGTATTGATTTACATATAATAGGCGTTGGAGGTCGTGGTCATGTTGCTTTTCATGAATCGGGAATCCCATTTGAAAATAGTAATGTTTTATTAGTAAAACTTGATGACAATACCGTAGACAATGCTGTGAAAGATGGTCATTTCACCACCAAAGATGAATCCCCCAGGTATGCAATCAGTATGGGGGCTGAACTAGTATATAAAGCAAAAGCAGTCTTATTGTTGGCTAATGGTGAACGTAAGGTTGAGTCAGTTACCAAATCGTTACTAAATGATCCATCCCCAGATATTCCAATTTCTTATGGGCAAATTTATTCAAAAAATGGAGGTAACCTGACTTATATATTGGACAAAATCGTTGGTAGAGAACTGCTTGCTAAAAAGGAATTTCTCAAAAAAAAAGGAATAGAAATAGAAATTATATAAAGTTAACTTCAACTAAAAATATAAACATTTAATAAAAACTTTATATTAAATTTAATTTCTTCATTTTTTCTTCTGCTACTTTATTCATCTCAATTGATTGATTTATATCGATACTGGATTCACCAGAAATTCTTAAGTATGGGCTTGTTCCCGAACGTCTTATTAAAATCCATCCAGTATCGTAATCGAATCTACAACCATCCATCTTATTTATAGTTTTTAATTTTTTTCCCATAGAATCGAAGCTCTCTTTCATTTCTCCAATGATTTTTTGAGTTATATCATCTGAAAACGGAATATCTTTTATAAGTTGAAATTGTTGACGGTAATAGGGGTAGTTTGGAATTTCTTTCAATAATTCTATTAACCTTTTTCCCGTTTTAACCATCATTTGCAATACTAAACCGATTGTAACTATTGAATCGGGTCCTAAATGGAAGCTAGGCCAAATATATGTACCTGAGGTTTCTCCACCCAGAAATCCCCCGTTCTCATATAAAGCTTGAGCTACTTGGATATCTCCTACTTCAGTCCTTATTACTTCGCAATTTAGTGGTTGTAGTACTTCCTCAATTAAACTAGATGAGTTTATAGGAGTAGATACTTTCATATCCTTCATATTAAGATTATTTCGATTATTTTGTATATTATATTTTGCCAGAAGAGCTAATAACCTAATTGGATCAACAATCTCACCCGTTTCATCTAAAAAAATAACTCGATCAGCGTCCCCATCTAATGCTATTCCAATATCATCTAGTGTTGATATTTTCAAAAATTTGGAAATTTGAATTAAATTTTTTTTGCTAGGTTCTGAATTTCGTCCAGGGAATTTACCATCCATTTGTGCGTTGATTGTTATAATATTTACATTATAAATACTTAAAAGTCTTGGAACAATTTCACATCCCGCTCCGTTTCCGGGGTCAACTATAACATTAAGTTTACTTCCATCAAATTTTATACGATTTGTTATATCTAAAATGTGCTTATCGTTAATATCATTAACCTGAGTAACTTTTCCAATTTGATCCCATTTGATATCAAGAAAACTCTTCTCGTCATATAATCTCGAGATTTCTTCCTCTTGCTCATGGGAGTAACCTATACCTGAAGGATTCCAAAATTTTAGTCCAATATATTCGGGAGTATTATGAGATGCAGTAATCATAACTCCAGCATTCCCATCTAAAAATCGTAGAGACATTGCTAATGTGGGAGTAGTTACAATACCTAATGTTTTCACATTACATCCCGTACTTAAAATCCCCGAAATTAATGAATATTCTATTGGTAAAGCAGAGGTTCTAATATCCTTCCCGATAACTACGATACCTTCACCTTTTAAGTATGTACCCAACGCTAGTCCCACATCTAAAGCCATTTGCGGCGTAAACATGATATCTGTCTCACTGTAATTTTGGAACACCTTTCTTATACCGGAAGTTCCAAATATATTTGATGTCATATTTTTCATCTTTTCCTTAATAATTATCTTATATTAATAAAGATTTTTTTTTAATTTTAATTTTATGAAGTAATTGTTTCAAATTTTAAATATCCATTAAGTTGAAAATTCAAATGGTTAAATCTTTATTTTTATTGAAGCTTTTTTATTAAGAGTTAAGATTATGAATCTTATTCTAAAGAAATTAAGAAGCTATTATCTTTTTAGATTATAATTTGATAAATTTCATACTTAAACATAACCGCCCAATTAAATAATAATGTGTAAATATTTTCAATATACTATAAATTTGAATAAAAAAGTATTAATTTTTATTCTCACATATAAAGTTTAAAGAATATTGCTTTAATCAGAGTATTTAATTAAATTAAAAATTGACGTAGCTCTAAATGATATTTCAAGGATTATTGAATATTTCTAGCTTATACTTAGACAATGAAGACTATTTATTTAATAGCCTAGATCAGTTTTTTCATGATAGAATTAATGAGTTTATGTATACAAATGAAACTGAAGATTTAAATCGCCAATTTAGCGATCTCTTGGATTTTATTAAAACTGAATTAGTTGCTCTTGGATTTGAAAGCAAAGAATTAGATCACATATTTTTAGACCCTTATATTAACCTGAACCACGATGACATTAACAAAAAACGGCCAATCCATCAAATTTATGATGTAAAAATAGCTCCAATATTATACGAGATTTTTTTAGAAAAAGTTGTAGATTATTTAGTTGATATAAATAATGTCAGTCCCATAATATTAAATTTAAAATCAAATAATTTCTTAAGTTTGGAATTTATTGTAGAATTGAAAAACTTAAAAGATCTCATTGATAAGTATCCCGAAAAAAAAGAAAATTTGAAGAGATATCTTCAAATACAGAAGAAATTTGAAAAAAAGTTAGTGTTAAATAAAGAAAAAATTGAGATGTTAGAGAATCTACAAGATCCGCAAGAAAAACTGCAATCCTTATATCTTATTTATCGGATAATTAGTATATTTCATTTAGAAAAAGAATTTAATTTTATCCATATAAAGAATTATATTTCGGACAACATGGACGAATGGTTAATAACTATACCCTTGGTTACATTAAAAAATCCCGACCTCTATTATTGTGGATTATACTTAGCAGACGCATTGAATGTAAAATTGGAAGAACCCAAAGTTAAGAATTTCTTATTAGATTTATATGAGGAAGGGATCGATGAGTTTGAAGCACCTTTAGTACAAGCTACTGATGGAGTTTACTATCTTCTAAAAGCTACTTTTTATATGAAATTATGGCTCACAAATGAACAAATTAATAGATTAATTGAAACAGAGCCAAAATATTTTGAAACCGCTTATCTTAAGAACTTAGAAACATCCCAATTAGTTGTTATTTTAAAATTATATAACTTGATTCATGCTAGAAACATAGAGGATAATATTCAAGCAATATTAGAAGAATTAGATCGTAGAATAGCACCAGAAGGAATAAAACAATATAGAGACGGCTTCGTTTCGTCAGAAGCAACTTATTACGTAGTATTTTGTAATTATATGAGAAATACTTTAGATAATTTAAAAGAATACGACTTGTTGGAAAGTACTATTTCCAAGATTTACAGGAATTTAGAACTACTTGAAATATCAGAAGATACTAATTTTGATTTAATTTCTGAATTGTTCTACTCATTTGAGATTTTAAAACTATTTAATTGCATTGAAACTCCACAACTAATTATAAAAATGGCAAACTATTTATTTCCTCCAGAAGTGGTAGAGAAGATATCTGCGAGTCCAGAATTAAATAAAACTCAAGCTAGATTCAGACACTTAAAAGTGAACAAGATTACGGGAGAAACTATGTATTAACCTAATCTTTTTTTATCATATAAATTATCAAGACTTTAAAGGTTAATTTGAAAGTAGAAATTTTAAATTAATTCTAATCATTATCATAGTAAATAAAAGGAACTGTTGATATTGATGGATTTTAAAGATTTTGAATTAATTTACAAAAATAATCGCTCTGAAATTAAGGATAAACAAAAAATTAAATCCAAGCTAACTGAAATTGTTGGGGACAAAAATGTTTCTAACAGTGAACTCGATCTCTTTGCTTATACAAAAGATTCTACAATGATTGGATTTAATTGGATATTAGAAGGAAAGATTGCTGGACTTGCTGATTTCATTACATGGCCAGAAAACAAAAACCAAATTATTGAAATCTTACGATTGGCAAATTCGGAGGGAATCCCAGTTATACCTTATGCTGAGGGTTCTGGAGTAGTCGGAGGCGCAATTCCTATTAGGGGCGGAATCATAATTGATATGAAGAAGTTCAATCAGATCCTAAAAATAAATGAAAAAGATCTTACAGTAACAGTTGAATCTGGAATAAACGGAATGAATTTAGAACGTACTTTAAATAATAAAGGATATACCTGTGGAAATATCCCTCAATCTGTTCAAATGTCTTCTGTGGGAGGATGGACTGCACATAAAGCAGCGGGGCAATTCTCAACGAAATACGGTAAAATCGAAGATATCATATTAGGAATGGAAATAATTCTACCTCAAGGAGATGTGCTTAATTTTAACCCTATTGTTAGAAAAGCAACGGGTCCTCAATTAGATAAGTTATTTATAGGGAATGAGGGAACATTAGGGATAGTAACTGAAGTTACCCTAAGAATTTGGCCTTATCCAGAGAAACGAGCATTATTATCGTATGCGTTTCATACCTTTGAAGATTCTTTAGAAGCTGTTAGGCAAATTTTACGAGAACAAATTTATCCTGCTGTTGTCAGGATTTATGATAAAGATGAAACTAAAAGACATTTTTTGCACATGGAAAAAGCTAATGATAAAGTTATGGTTGTTTTTGTATGTGAAGGTAATGAACGACTTGTCAATCTCGAAGAAGAAATTACGAGAGAAAAATGCGAACAGAATTCAGGAGTTGATTGTGGTGTTCATCCAGTTGAACATTGGTTTGAAACTAGATTTCGAGTTACTGAGACAAGCGCAACTCCAAAAATGCAGATTACTTTTGATACAATTGAAGTAGCTTCTTCATGGGAAAACGCAGCAAAAATGTATCATCATGTATTAGATTCCGTTAAAAAACTTAAAGGAGTTATATTATTTACTGCTCATGTTTCGCATTTCTATCCAAATGGAGTGGGTATGTACTTTACGTTTGGAGGAGTTGAAACTGGAGAAGAAACTAATTTTGATTTTTATCAGAAGGTTTGGAATGCAACAATGGAAGCAGTAGTGGCTTCTGGTGGATCCATAGCTCACCATCACGGTATTGGGATAAATCGAGCAAGATGGATGGGAGTAGAATGGGGTAAGAGTATGAAAATCATGAAGGAATTCAAGAAGATTTTGGATCCTCAAAACATTCTAAATCCCGGTAAAGTTTACGAAAATATTTGGCATGAGGGTGTTGATTAGATGCAAGAATTCTTAGATAAATATAGATGGTTCATTGAAGAACTAAACAAGGTTGAGAAGGATGTAAAGAGAAAAGTCATTAAAAATATAAGTCGTGTAAAAAAGAGTTTCTTTCCGGAAGGAGATTATAAAGCAGATATTGATAATTTGATTAATTGCGCCCTT
>JABXKD010000032.1 GCA_013375475.1 Promethearchaeota archaeon | reverse complement strand
AAGATCGACGCCCTATTTGAACCAGATAATCTTAAGATGGAAATCCTAAGTAAAATTACTCAATTTATCAATTACTTTTCGATTTTTAAGAATGTTAAACCATTCATGAATTCTGTATACAATTGCATTGATACTACTTTAGATTTCGGATTGGATTCCGTAAGTGATTTTAAAGAGCTCCTAATCAAAAATGCTTTAATGAGATTTGTTCAAGAGTATATCGATTACGCTCAATTAACGCAGAAAAGGCAAATTCTAAAAGTTTTATCTGATTCATTTGAAAAACTTCAAATTCAACCCATAATAATAAATTTAGGGCTACTCCTTAAACCAATGTATCAAAATAGTGCTTATCTTGATAGGGCAAAAAACATTAAGGAAGAAGAAATCTCTTATTCCCTTGTTGATGATGTTGAAAGTGAAATTAAGGCGAACATTGATAAATGGCTGAAGACTCAAGCAATTACGTTAAATAATCAAAATAAAATTAAAACTGAATTGAAAAAAGAATATGAATTTTTAGCAAGTAGTTTTAAAATTGTCAAAAATTCCGAAGTTTACTTAAAACTCTTGACCGAAGTGATGGAAATGTTTTCGATGAGGCTTACGATGATTAGTTTAATGGAATCGATATCAGACGATTCATTTGAACCTATTCCAATAAATTAACTCTCTTGTTCGAATATTTGATTGTTGTTCCTCTCCAAAGTTCTCTGTTTTTCAAAATCGTAGTAATTTGGACATTTGAAATATTGAAATCTATTAAATCTTAGATAAGTAAATTATTAAATACAAATTTTGATATTATATTTAAAAAGATTTTAATTAACTCTTTAAGTGAGAAAATTGGAAGAAAACGAAAAACCATTAACTCCCGAAGAAATAGAAAAGCAAAAGAAGATTGTTGATGACCTTTTTAAGAAAGAAAAGGAAGACAGAGAAAATTACTTAAAAAGTTTCGAGGAAGAACGAAAGGCCTCTTTCGAAGAAAGCAAAGCTATGATTTCTTCATTAATCTCTGAAAAAAGTTTCATGAGAGAGAAACAACGAGAGCGAGATATAGAGAGAATGGAAATAAAACCCGATATTGAAAAAACGGGGGAAGCTATTGAGAAATCTATTAGCGAAAAAGCATTTATAATAGCTAAACATAAAGAAGAAGATCAAATTAGGAGATATATAACTCCAGATATTAAAGGTGTAGGAGAAGTAATTAGTAAAATCATTGAGGATAAAGCATTTCTAATTGAAAAAAAAAGAGAAACAGATGCGCAAAGATTAAAATTAAAGCCCGATATTGAGAGCACTGGACAAGCTATTAGTGATAACATTGACACAAAAGCATTTTTGATTGAAAAAAAGAAAGATAGTACTGCAAGTATGCATGAATTAAAACCAGATATTCAAAGCGCCAGTGAAGCAATAAGTAAATCTATTGAGGAGAAATCATTTCTAAGGGAAAAACAAAGAGAAAGCGATCTCGAAAGAATGAGGATAAGTCCAGATTTTATGAAAACAGGAGAAGCAATCAATAAAACAGTAGCAGAAAAAGCGTTCAGAATGGAGAAAAGGAAAGAATTAGAAGAGAAGAAATTAGGGTTACGTCCAGATATAGCTGGAAAAAGCCAGGCTATTAAAGCAACCATTGATGAAAAAGCATTTAGAATCGACCTGCAAAAAGATAAGGACAAAAAAATAAAAGAATTAAAACCGGATATAAGCAAAACAGGAGAAAGTATTTCTCAAACTATTAGTGAAAAAGCCTTTATGAGGGAAACACAACGAGAGAAAGATCTCAAGCGAATGGAGATTAAACCAGATTTTTTAAAAGCTAGCACTGCAATTAATACTACCGTTGCTGAAAAAGCGTTCAGAGTTGAAAAACAACGTGAAATTTATGAAAAAAAAAGGGAATTAAAACCAGATATTGAAAAAACAGCAGAGAAAATAAGTCATTCAATAGAAGAAAAAGCATTTTTACGAGATAAACAACGGGATGACGATTCTAGACGGATGGAAGTCAAACCCGATTTAGAAAGAGCAAGCCAAGCAATAAAATCAACAATTGATGAAAAAGCGTTTAGAATTGAAAAACAGAGAGAAATGGACAAGAAAAGAATGGAGATAAAGCCTGAACTCGAGAAATCTAGTGAAGCCATCGAAAAAATCATTGGTGAAAAAGCCTTCATTATAGAAAAGCAAAAAGAACGAGATTTAGAAAGAGTTCATCTTAAACCCGATATAAAGGGTATCGGTTCGAAAATCGAAAGCGAAATTGAGAAGATTGAAGAAAAGAAGAAGGATGATAATCCTACTTAAAGGTTATAATCTTCTAGGGAGTTTTTTATCACAATGAGTAATTATCAATTTTATATAAATCATTTAAATTCATATTTTCTAATCTTTTTTTATACTGTAAAATCGAAGGATCAATATTCCCGTTAAAATTCCTTATTACATATTCAAATTTATGGTAGAAATCTTCCATAATCTGGCGCAAAATAACCCTTTCCGCGTTAATATTCGTTTTTTTCGAAATTCCGATAACTAATAATCTCCCCCTTCTCTCGTATAATATTCTACTTTCTCTAAAATTAACTTCTTGAATCTCATCGTTTTCTGATTCGGGTTTTATTTCACTCATAAATAGGTTTAGTGCGTTCAAGAAACCACTTATTAAATCTTCATGAGAAGAAAACTTGGCGTCACTTGTATATTTATTGCTAAGAAGAAGAGAACCCGTTAAATTGTCTAAAAAATATATAGCATGAAATCGACTATTACTAGAATTTATCTTTTCTAGATTAAATCCATATGACTTATCGAAATTCTTATTATTCCAGTTATATGACATATTTCAGCGAAATTCAATTGTAAGAATATTACTATTAAAACATGAAATCAAATTTGATTTAAAATATGAATAATATCTTAGTGACATGTGAATAATTTTCTTGATTTACAAAAGCAGAAGATTTAGTTAAAATGATTTTTTTAGAGGTATAAAGAATTTTTCAAAAAAAACCTAAAAATTTAAAATAAAATCATTTTATTATTAGACATATACTCTACCTATCATAATTTAAATTTTGATGAATATGGTTATAAATAATAACAACATAAAACAAAAAAATAAAATTTCAATAGGAAAAATTCTCTCGAAAGATGATTTTAAATCTACAATTTTCCCAGAAGAAGTTAAATACGAAATTAATGAAGCTCCTTACTATTTATTAATTTTCATCTCTCGAGAAGATTCTATCAAAATTAGCTGTTTTCCTATACAAACTAAAGATATCAAAAAAATTCTAATAAAATTAATTGAATTTTCACCTGATCTTGTTAAAGGCATATCTACAGTGTTAAGTGAACTAAATTTGAGCAGGGATATCTTACATACTACGGGAATATGCTATGAGTTAGAAAATTGTTTTTATGAAACTTATTTGCTTGGAGATTCTCTAAATTCAGGAGAAGTTTCAGTAAATGCAATTAAAGAAAAGTTTTTGGCAATAGATAAAATTGTTAAGGTCGTAATTGAAGATATCCCTATTCATTAATATTAGTATAACAAAAATATGACGCGTTATTTATTGTCTCCCAGCTTTAATCGAACTTAAACTTCGCCATGTTTTCCAGAAAATCAACCACAAAATGATAAAGATAAAAATTGTAGTCGCGAAAGTATAACCTCCAATAAAAAGATCAATCACAATCAAAAAAGGGATACCTGCTATCGCAAATCCTATCAAGTAACCATACCCCCAATACCTGTTAATTAAAGCTATTACCACACCTGGGATCATTGTCGTAAAAATAATAGAGAGAAATGCTAAAACTTCGATTGTTCGAGGTGCATCCAAAATAAATAACATGTTAAACCAGGAAGCAACTATGCCGATACCAGCAAATATAAATGTCCCAAAATCTAATTTTAATTCCTTTTCCGTCTTTTCTCTCAATCCAAATTGTTTCTCGTCTATCCTATTCATTTGAATTCCTTTATTCTAATCCCTATTTGAAAAATCTTCTGAAAAAATATCATTAAATGCCTGAAGTTGTAACTGATAATTAAACATCTTAAAAAATTGTTAACAATTCTAATTGAGTTAACTTACGGAAAAAATATTTTGGCTAGTATTTGATGTATATTTAAGACAAAAGGATCAAAATATCGACAATTCTTTTAAATAGAACAAAAAATATTAGTATCATAAGATAAAAATTTATATCTATAAAACATATAATAATCGTTGAAGATAAAAATTTAAAAATAAAGCATTACAATTTTAAGAATAATAAAATAGGGATTTTAGATAAAACCATGACTCCTGCCCCGCCCTGGATTTTTGTCTTTTGGTAGTGTGTAATACACACTCATTTCGCCCTCCTCCCCCTATTTTATTTCTGACCTTCTTATTAGGTCTTGGTGGCAGGAGTCTCCCTTTATATCCTATCTAAGCTACTTTTTCTATTCTTACAGACTAAATATGAAAAAAAATTATATTTAACATAGAACTTTAAACATGAAGAGAATTAATAATAATAGATTGATTTTATGAGTAAAGCAATTCTTTTTTATACGATAATACAATAAATACTATTAATTTTCTTATAAAATTAAAATAGAATGATGTTTTATTTGATCAAATTGTTATTTAAATAAAATAAATTCAAAAAAATTACTGAAATTGATACTTATGACGGAAGATATTATAAGACGTACGACGAGTATCTGTCCAGAATGCTTACAAACAATTCCAGCGGATATTTATGTCGATCCAGAAACTAATTGGGTCATGATGAGAAAAGATTGCAAAGAACACGGACATTTTAAAGATAAACTCTCAATCGATCCCGATGAATACAAATGGAGCGAAACTTTCACAGATGACATAGGATCTACTGTTGGACACACTACTAAACCTGAATCTGTTACTTCTGGATTAAAAGAGTGTAATGAGGGTTGTCCATACGATTGTGGTCTCTGTGAAAATCATAAAAGTGCGCCTAATATATGTCTGATCGATATCACGAATCGCTGTAATTTAACCTGCCCAATTTGTTTTGCGAACGCTAGTGCAAAAGGGTATGTTGTAGAACCCACGTACGATCAGATAGTACAAATAATGGAACATTTCAGATCAATGAAACCAGTTCCAGCGGTTATGCTCCAAATTTCTGGTGGAGAGCCTACAATTAGAGATGATCTGCCAGATATAATCCGTAGTGGAAAAGAGCTCGGTTTCACTGAAGTTATGGTAACAACTAATGGTGTGAGGTTTGCGAAGTCAATTGATTTTTTACAGAAGTGCAAGGACGCGGGAATGGATGCGATCTACTTACAATTTGATGCTACAGACGATGCAGAAGCTTGGAAAAAGGTTCGTGGAGTTAATCTATGGCCATTAAAAAAACGGGTTATCGAAAATTGCCGAAAAATTGGATTTTTTGGTACAATGCTAGTTCCTGTTATTGCGAAAGGCGTTAACGATCACGAAATAGGAAATATATTGGACTATGCTAAAGATAACAGCGATGTGATTTCTGGAGTAATTTTCCAACCAGTCGCACTTTGTGGGCGTATTAGCTTTGAAGAGTTGATGGATTTACGATATACTACTTCAGATCTCAAGGTAGCCATAAACAAACACACAAACAATGCTATAAAAAGATTCTATCCGATTGCGACCACAGCAAAAATGACCCGTTTATTAGCTTGGTTCGATAACATGCCCGAATTCGGTATGACGAGCCATAAGGATTGTGGTTTCGCTACAATAATTGTCGTTAATGACAAGGACGAATGGGAATCTCTCGACGAATATTTTGACTCGCAAGGTCTTATTGAGTGGTCAAACAAAGTTTATGACATGGTTCAAGATAAGGAAATCCCAAAACCTACAGGTTTCTTAAAAGGTATAAACATTCAAGATTACGGAGCTATTGCTAGTACTCTCGGGAAATTCATTGACGAAATGACTGATTTAGGATATCGACAGATGATGAAAGCATATTATTTTGCTGGAGGAATGAAGTTTGTAAAACATCCAGAAAAAATATTAACCAGCAAAACTTATCAATCGTTTGCGCGACTTATTGCTTCTCCGAACTTAGCAAGCGCCGCGAACTTTTTACACACTAAAAACTTGATGGTGTCTGCAATGCATTTTCAGGATGCTTACAACTTCGATTTGGACAGAGTATGTCGATGTTTGGTCCATTACGGCGTAGTGGATCCTGAGGATAACACAAAAACGCTTGAAATACCATTCTGTGCCATGAATACACTACATAGAGAAAGACTTGAGCTTGCAAACGCCATTAAAGGAGAAGAAGCGAAAAAAGCCGAAGTTATTCAAGCTGAAATTAAAGAACTCTTAGAAACCGTAAAAGAATAATCTTTTTCTTTAAATTTTTATCTTGTTTTATTCCTTAATTTTTCTTCATTTTTATGAATGCAAGAAACAAGATAACTAACAAATAGTATTTAAATTTATACTCTTATTTATTAGATATATAAGAAGAAGTAGTTATCATTTGGATTTTATGGTAGACGATACGGATATAATAGGAGAATATCGAGGAACAGTCAAAAACAGAGTGTTAACCGCGTTATTACAATCCTATATGGATAATCTAGATTACGACGGTATGAAATCAATTTTAAAAGAAGCAGGACTGTTGGAACTGAAAGATATACGAGGAGTAGATCCCGAGGGAGAAATAGATTTTTTTTCGTTTAAAAAGATAATATCTGCTCAAAATTGCCTACTCTTTGATTCAACTGACCTGTTATCGGAAATTGGAAGAAAATTCTCATTTTATCTATTCCCCTTTGGAAAAGTTTTTGAAGAAATTGTTGAGGAAATTAATATACTGATTGTAACTGATTGGAAAGTTAAGATTGTGGAAAATAGAGCTGATTCTGTTATCATTCGGGTTGATAAATGCATTTTTTGCTCAGAAATCGGAATTTCCTGCGAGTTATTTAAAAGTTTTCTAATGCATTCGTTAGAAAAAAGTTTACCGTCTGATTATTGTGTAGTTCCCTACGAAACGAAAGAAAATATTAATAATCCAAATCATAATTCTTTTGTTTTGAAATTGCGAATTGAGAAAACATTTATATCCTAAAATAACGAAAGCTTAAATATATCAAAAATCAAAATATTTTTTGTCAAATTAAATTCAATTCTAACAATCACAAGATATTTATAATAAAATTGCCCGCAGAAGGTATGTCCACTGAAATTAAGGAATATGTTTTTAAGATCACTATATTAGGACAAAGTGCAGTAGGGAAAACTTCACTTATTAATCAATTTACAGAAGGTTCGTTTCAAGAAGATTACAAACCTACACTAGGAGCAAACATAATCCGGAAAGATGTCAACATTGATAAAGTTAATGCTAAGGTACGATTAATAATGTGGGATCTCGCAGGTCAAGAGAAATATAATGTTATTCGTAGCATGTATTTTCAAGGATGTGTTGGGAGTTTACTTGTGTACGATGTCACTCGTCACGAAAGTTTTTCAACAATCGAATCAAAATGGCTAAAAGATTTCAAAAACTATGTAAAAAAAGAGGGAGCTTATATCTTAATCGGCAATAAAATCGATCTAGAAGCGCAGCGAGTAGTCACTCAAGAAGAAGGTGAAAATTTAGCTAAACAAATCGGTGCTAGTGCTTTTATCGAAACAAGCGCTAAATTTGGAAAAAATGTGGAAGAAGCATTTAAAAATTTAGTCTACCAAATTTTGAGAAATTATGGAGAAAAAATTTAGAATAGCTTAATTGTTGAAAATATCTCCAATTCATTCCCTTTTAAAGTACTAATCATTACTATATATTATTTTTATTAAGTGGTAAAAATGAAAGAATTATCAAAAAAGATAAGAAATGCGCCAAAATCAAAGATACGCGAATTATTTGACCTTGCTGCAGGACGTTCTGATGTTATTAGCTTAGGAATTGGACAACCAGATTTCTCAACTCCTCAACCCGCAATTGAAGGAAATATCAATGCCTTAAATAATAAAGTTACATATTACGCGCCTACTAAAGGAGTTCCAGAATTATTGCAACAGCTTGAAAACAAATTAAAAACAGTTAATAACATTGAAACGACTTGGAAAGATAATATTATTCTTACGAATGGAGGTTCCCAAGCTCTTAGTCTTGCTTTTGCTTCTATTTTTAATCCGGGTGATGAAATTGTAATATCCTCTCCGAATTTCATCTCGTATTTCTATTTAAGTGCGTTTTTTGACTTAAAAATAATCGAAATAGAGAGAAAAAATGATTTTCGTCCCGATATTGAGAAAATTAAAAATTCGATTACAGAAAAAACTAAAGCGGTTTTAATTAACTCACCTAACAATCCTACAGGATATTCGTTAGATATAAATGAATTACAAGAAGTCGTTGAAATCGTTAAAAATAACGACTTATATTTGATTTCCGATGAAGTTTACGAAAATTATCTTTACGACAATTCCAAACATACGAGTCCAGCTTCGTTAAAAGATATGTTTGAGCGAACTATTACTTTAAACGCTATGTCAAAATTGTATTCTGCTACTGGGTTTAGATTAGGGTATGTAGCGGCTAATAAAGAGATAATAGATACAATGGAAAAATATCATCAATACACCGTAGCAGGCACAAACCACGCAGCTCAATATGGTTTTTTGGAGGCTTTAAAAATGGACACTAGCTTTTTTAATGATATTTTAAAGAGTTTTGACGAGAGACGCTTATTAGCTTATAATCGATTAATCGAAATGGGTTTTGAAGTTGTAAAACCAAAAGGGGCATTTTATATTATGCCGAAAATCATCAATTTTAAATTAACTGGTGCTGAATTTTCGAAAAGGGTGATGAAAGATCAGGCAGTTGCTATTGTACCTGGAAATGTTTTTGGTTCTTATTCAGAATACATGTTAAGAATGTCCTATGCAACAAAAATGGATAAACTCGAAGAAGCAATGGATAGAATTGAAAAGTTTACTAAGACTATTTAGCTTTCTAACCTATTTTACATTTTTTTAAGATAAGTACATAGCAGAGCGTTTTTTAAATGAATAATAGCTTCAAAAATTTGATTGATTTCAATAAATTCATCTATTTTATGGATGTTTTTTGGATCACCTGGACCGAAAATTACAAAAGGAATAGGATCGTTAGTATTAATTAAATTTGCAGCATCAGTGGCATAAGATAGCCCTATTATCTCGCTTTGAGAGATTTCCCTTAAGTTTTGGATAAAAATGTGTTTATCGTCGCTTAAAAGAGCAGGAAGATCTTTTAGAATTTCAAATTTAACTGAAAAATCAGGTTGAGGAAGATTTTTCAACTTTTTTTTCATTTGCTGGTGTTTTTGTTCTGGAATTAACCTATAGTCGAGATCTAAAATTGCACGGTCCGGGACTATATTAATTGCAGTACCTCCACTAATACAACCGATATTCAAAGTAGATTTTCCTAAAATGTCATTAGTTTTATCCCCTAAAATTTTGTGTAATTGAGGTAGAATTTTTAACGCTCTCTCAATCGCGTTAATTCCTTCGTGTGGCATCGAACCGTGAGCCGCTTTTCCGGTTATTATTAACTTAACCCATAATAATCCTTTTTCTCCAACTCCAATCTGTAAATTTGTTGGTTCTGCAATAACTAATAAAATTAAATCTTTCATAACATCTTGATTTGAAAGAGTAATGGAACCTATCATTCCCTTTTCTTCATCTGCTGTTCCTAAAAACACCAATCTGTAGTTCTCTAGGAAAACAGGGATTTTACTTAAGAGTTTGATAACTCCTATCAAAAAAGCTATACCTCCTTTCATATCTGCTGAACCACGACCGTATAGTTTACCATCCTTAATTATTGCTGAGAAAGGAGGGCTCTCCCATTGGGAAGAATCTCCTGCAGGTATTACATCAAAGTGTCCAGTTAAACCTATTACCCTTTTTCCGTTACCAATAGTTGAAATAAGATTGTGAAGCTCTACGCCATTTTTTTTACTTATAACGACTTGGTTTCGAAAGCCATCTTCTTCTTTAAAAACTTCTGAAATTAGATATTCTACAATCTCTTTAGTTATCCCTGGAGGATTTTCTGAAGGAAATTGAACTAGCTTTTTTAAAATTGATATGACTTCTTGCTTTAAATCTTCTTCAATGTCCATTTTCAAAATTCTATTGTTAATAGTTGGGTAAGATAATAGATTTAAGAATTTTTGAGATAAAAAAGAACTGTTTATTACTCTTTACAAAAATTAGCATTTCAAAAAAAAATAAATAATAACTAAAAAATATTAAATCTACTAATATTTCTTATTGAACGACTATTTATACAGGTTTGAATCGTTTTCTTTGATTTTTTGGTCTTGAGCAAGTTGTTTTGCTAAATTTTCGTACTTATCAATAGTTTCTTTATGTAATGTTGAGCCAACTTTCGAAAGCGCATACTCAAAATGCTTAAATTCTACAATATTAAAATCATCTAATTTTTCTCTGATTGCCTGCAAACCTGCTTCTCTACATAAATTTTCTAAATCTGCTCCACTATAACCCTCTGTCATCAAAGCTAAGTTTTTCAAAGATAAGCCTTCTTTCAATGGCATATCTTTCGTATGAACTTCCAAAATTTTGATTCTACCTTCGTAATCTGGAGCAACAACATAAAGAATTTTATCGATTCTTCCTGGACGTAATAGTGCGGGATCAACTAAATCGGGACGATTTGTGCTTGCTAAAACTATAATACCTTCATTACTCTCGATTCCATCCATCTCAGTTAGAAGTTGGGTCATTACTGTATCATATACTGCCGATCCTTTCCATTCTCCTCTGTTGGATGTAATTGCTTCAATTTCATCAAAGTATATAATTGAAGGTGATAACTCTCGAGCTTTAGCAAATATTCCTCTCATGTTTTTTTCAGATTCACCAACCCATTTCGACATTAACTCAGGACCCTTAACAGTTATAAAGTTGCAGTTTGTTTCAGTTGCTACCGCTTCCGCTAGAAGTGTTTTCCCGCAACCAGGAGGGCCAAAAAGTAATATACCACCTACAGGTCTAATTCCCGCTTTTTTAAATAATGTTGGATGCTGTAATGGCCATTCAACAGTTTCAACTAATTCTCGTTTTATTTCATCTAAACCTCCAATATCATCCCAAGAAACTTCCGGAATCACCCTTAAGTATTCTCTTAAGGCTGATGGTTTTATTTCTCTAAGAGCTTTCAGAAAATTTTTATCTTTTACGACTAATTTCTGTATGATTTCAATTGGGGTTGGTTCGTCGATGTTAATTTCGGGTAATATATCTCTTATAGCGTCCATAGCCGCTTCTCTGACGAATGCCATGATATCTGCACCAACGAATCCATGACTATTTTCAGAATAGAAATCAACGTCGACATCGACTTCCATTGGCATTCCCCGCGTGTGAATTTTAAAAATTTCATTTCTAGCTTTTTTATTTGGTACTCTAAACTTTATTTCAGTATCAAACCTTCCTGGCCTTCGTAAGGCGGGGTCGATAGCATCAATTCGATTTGTAGCACCGATAACTATTACACCTTCTCTACCTTTCATTCCATCAAGTAAAGTAAGCAATTGGGATACAACTCTTCTTTCAACTTCTCCTGTAACTTCACTTCTTTTAGGAGCGATCGAGTCGAGTTCATCAATAAATATTATTGCAGGTGAATTTCTTTCTGCTCGATCAAAAATTCCTTTCAAATTCCTCTCGCTATCTCCATAAAATTTACTCATAATTTCAGGTCCATTTATTATGAAGAAATTAGCATTCGCTTCTTGAGAAACTGCTTTAGCTATTAAAGTTTTCCCCGTACCTGGTGGACCATAAAATAGGACTCCTTTTGGGGGTTCAATATTTAATCTGCGAAACAATTCTGGATGCCTGATCGGTAATTCCACTACTTCTCTAATCCTTTGAATTTCGTCAGATAATCCTCCAACATCGTCGTAAGTAATAATCTCACCAGAAACATTTAGTAAAGCAACTTTTTTGTTTAATTTTATCCTCGTGTCCCTTGTAAATCTCACTACTTCATTATTTGGTTTCGTATTTAGCACAATTAATTTTAATGGTCCTAGGGTTGGTCTTCTTGTACCCCCTCCACCCCCCAACATTCTCATAAATCCATTCATAGGATTATTGGTTTCGTCATCCTTAAGAAAAGCTCCGGGGACATCAATAATATCTCCGGTCATAATAGGTTTATCAATCAATTTCCCTTTTATTATGTCAGCTTGTTTTTTAATATCGTAAATCGCCTTAGTTGGGGCAAGTTCTATCTCTCTAGCTGGTGAAGCAATTGTGGGTTGAATAGTTACAAATTCTCCAATAGTTGAGCCTAAATTTTTTCGTTGAATTCCATCTATTCTAATAACCTTTTTTCCCCTGTCGGCAGGACTCGCTACAACAATACCTGCAGTTCTCTTTCTGCCAATTATTTCTACTATATCTCCCGTAGATAATCTCATATTATCTAATACAGTCTGATCTATATAACATAAGCTTCTTCCACTACGGCTTGAATCTAATCTTTCTATTCTTAATTTCGCTTCTTTTGTTTCCATTTCTATACTCATTATTTTCAAATTTTTTTTTCTCTACTCTAAGAGAAATAATGATTCTTTATTTTCTTTTGCATTATTTATTATAATGTGTCAGATTAGCTTTTTTCAAGTATTTAAAGAATTGTAGCCCAATTGGTATTGTTTAAAAACCAAATTTGATTAATACCCTTAAGGATTTATTTTATTGATAAAATAAAAATTCTAGATCTTTAGCTTTTTACCTAAATATTGTTTAAAATCTTCTAGGATATTCTTTGCATCAAGTTTTGCATTTGATCTACTTTTTATAAATAATCTTCTATATTCTAAAATTGCTTTTTTAGAATTATGATGTTTTGGATTTTTAAATAGTTCACCAACATATTTTCGAGTTATTAAATCCAACTCCTCCCGAATTGAAGTAGAAGGTATATTTTGGCGCACATTTTTAATTTTTTTTCCCTCTTTAAGATTTAAAGCTATTTTATTGCTCAAAATTTCAATAAATTGAATAAGATCTCCAGATTTAGTATAGTCATAAGTTTCGAACGGAGTATCCCATTTATATTTATTAAAATTATCGAATTTGTTGTAAACCTTACAAATAACTTTGTTAGGTATCGGATTTCCTCGTTCTTCATTCCTTTTTAAACAAAATTTAAGCGGCGTTGAGATATGTATAATATAAAATTGAAGGTTTAAGCTATCAGCAATTAATTTTAAATCGTGTCGCATACTTGAATAGTAATTTAAATCATCACTAATAACAATATGTCCCTTATTAAGGTGCTTTCTTACGGAATCTATATTTTTTTCCCGTATTTGGGGTTCATTTTTAAAATCAAAATAATTCGGGAAATCTTCGTCTCTTATTACATCTGGATCGATTATCTTCACTTTATTTTGAAAAATCGACTCCAATTTTTCTTTTAGTTTTAATGCAAAGGTAGATTTTCCCGATGCAGGTAAACCTACAAGAATAATTAGAAAGTTAGAGTTATTGTTCAACAAGATCATCTTCTTTAAAAGTTCTTATAAGCTGAATTTTTTGTTTCCTCGTAAATGTTTTAATTTCTAACTCTCTTTTCATAGCACCACTTCTTTCGAAAAAGGTTTCAAAATACTTAAGCGTGATACTCTTCTTCCCTCGACAAAATTTAGCTCCCGCCCCTTTTTTATGTTCTTCTAGTCTCCTATTCAAGTTATTTGTGTATCCCGTATAGAAATATTTTCTATTATTTTTCGCGATTGTTTCTAAAATATAGACGTAATAAAGGGACATACCAGAATCACTATTATTAAGATACTTTTTCTACTATTTATTTTTATTGGCAAATCTCTAAACTATTATTGTTGATAAGTGAGGATAGGTAATTCCTTTAAATAGGTATTATTTTTCTATATTTAGCAATTAAAAATTAAATTTATTAATAAAAACTTTTATAATTTTTAAAGGAAGCATTAGGTTTTTCTGGTGAGTTACTTTTCCTCTAGGTATTTGTTTGATAAAGTGGGATGAGGTTCTTGGTGGAAACATATACATGAAGTTTCCGGAAAATTTAGAGATTCCGGATAATGTAGTGCAACAAATACAAATCTCACATAATTTTGTAGAATCATACATTACGATAGAAGAAAAAGATTGGAACTCAATTTCTTACTACAACGAAAATAAGGAAATCATAATAGTAATGGTTTTAGATAAATACGATGATGGATCGGATTATACTGTTATTCTAGATGAATTTAAAAGAGAACTTGAGTTAGAGTTAAAAGAAAATAAATTGAAAGAGCACTTAGAACGAATTTACAATCTCTCATTAAATGTTTTCAGGACTAGAGATGAGGTTATAGGTAAATTGAGTAATGAGGTAGCTCAACTAAAAACTATGGAATATGATTTAAAAAAAAGATTTGAGAAAATAGCAGACTCAAATCATCTAAAAGTTAAAAGTAAAATTCAATTTTTACTAGCGATCAATAATGAGATGGAATATAAAGAGTTAAAAAATTCAATTGATACCAGTAAAAGTTGGTTAGATGATGTTCTGAAGAATTTATCTAAAAATAAGGTAATCGGCTATAATGATGAAACAGACTCTTATTTTCTTAATATCTGATTATGTTGAAAAACTCTTTTTTAAAGAATTAGATTATTAAAATGGTATTTACTCTAATTATTATAATCTTAAAATTTGCTTTTTAAAAAAAATGATCTAATTATGAACCTTTCAGAGAAGGAACAAAACGAAGTTCTAAAAGTGATGAAATCACAGATGTTAACCCTGTTACACGGTGAGTTCGTAAAGAAGTTTGAAGAAGAATTCGCACATTATATAGGCGTTAAACACGCTATTGCTGTGAACAGTGGAACAGCAGCGCTCCATATCGCAATCGCCGCTTTAGATATTGGTCCTGGAGACGAAGTAATAGTCCCACCATTTACATTTATAGCTACTGCAAGTTCCATACTCCACAATAATGCCATACCTATATTTGCTGATATTGACGATAAATCTTATACTTTGGATCCCGACTCCGTTAAAGAAAAAATAACTGAGAAAACTAAAGCAATAATTCCGGTCCATTTAGCGGGAATTGGTGCAGATACGCGTACTCTTGTTGATATCGCTAAAGATAACGACATTTATCTCATAGAAGATGCTGCTCAATCCATTGGAACAAAATGTTATAATAAAAAAGTCGGGGCTATTGGTAACATCGGTTGCTTTAGTTTTTATCCTTCCAAAAATATGACAACGGGAGAAGGAGGCATGATCACTACAGATGATGATATATTAGCTGAGCAATGTCGATTACTAAGACATCATGGCGAACCTGAATGGTACGTATATAATAGATTAGGTTACAATTATAGAATGACCGAAATTCAGGGTGCAATTGGAAGAGTACAGCTCAAAAGGATAAATGGTTTTATTGAGAGCAGAAATAAGAATGCTCAATATTTATCTAAAGGAATTTCTGAGATTCCAGGAATACAGCCACCTTTTGTACCTGAGTACTGCGAACCCGCATTTAACTATTGGATTGGACGCATCGATCCAGAGATTTTAGGCTTGACTAAACCTCAATTTCTGAAGGCGTTTCCAAGGAGCAAAGTACTCTATCCAAAACCCCTTTATAAAACCAAGTTATTTCAAGAAAAAATAGCTTATTCGAAAGGATGTCCCTGGTCTTGCCCATTTTATGGTAAAGAAATTGATTATAGAAAAATTAATTTACCTATAGTAGAAAGGGTTACTCAGGAAATATTCGCCTTAGATATCCATCCCAATGTCTCAAAAGAGTTGCTTGATGAAAATATTGAAATAATGAAAAATTTAACAAAAAAATAGTTCTTGAAACCTTTGATATATGAAAAGAATTATCATACATGTATATGGACTTGTTCAAGGAGTATTTTTCCGCTATACAACCAGAAAAATAGCTCGGAAACTTGGTCTGACCGGATATGTTAAGAATTTGTATGACGGTAGCGTGTATATTGAAGCTGAAGGACTAGAAAATAAATTAATAGAATTATTAAAATTTGTTAAAAAAGGGCCGGATTCCGCTAAAGTCGAAACTATTGAATATGAATACAAGGAAGTTCAACATAAATTCAAAGGATTTGAATACTCTTTTTAAAACTAGTTTTAATAGGTGTTTTATATGTTTTATGTATTACCTAGATATTATTTATGATGATAAATAATACTCTAATATTAATATTCATGTCATCGTCACTTAAGAGAAATAAATTCCTTCAATTATTTCAAACTATTAATAATAAACATATTAAGTATCGAGGGCCGTTAATTTTAAGGATCTATGGCTTAATGAATGAATTAGAATTATCTAATGAAAATAGATATATACTTTGTAATTTTATAGATCAAAACAGCGAAAAATTCAATTTAAGAAAGGATATATATGATCTCAACAACGATGTTTCCTTAAGTCAACTATTTCTCTTTGCATATAGTAAAGCTAGGACAAATAACTTAATTCCAAAACTGTATTCTGAATATGTTAACACCGTTAATTCCCTGTCAAAAAAAATAGACATTCACGCTAACTTTTCATAAAACGCAATGTTTGTTTTAAGAACATCTTTTGACGATAATAAAAGACTTCGAAGTCTCGACATGAAAATTATTAATAAGGATAAACATTATTATGAAAGTAAAAAAAAAGTCAATTGATATTGTGAATAATTATGACTGTTAATTCTAGCTATATTGTAAAAATTTGTGTGCTTGGAGAAGCTAATGTCGGTAAAACTTCGTTGGTTTACCGCTTTATTGAGAAAAATTTTCGAGGGAATTATAAAAGCACTTTAGGTGTGAACTTATTAAAGAAAGATTTGAACATTAAGGAATTTGGAGATGTATCCGCTCAGATCTGGGACTTAGGCGGCCAAGAAAGTTTCAAAGCCTTACGAAAGTTGTATTTAGAAGGAGCAAATGGAGCACTAATAATATATGATTGCACTAAAAGAAGTTCTTACGACAAACTTGAGGATTGGATCTTAGATTTTAAAGATGCAAGAGGAGATCAGCCATTGCTTTTACTTGGGAATAAAACTGATCTAAAAAATGCTATAAAAGTCCAAGAGAGTGAAGGTGTCAAACTTGCGAAAAGATATAACATGGAATTTATGCCTACTTCTGCTAAAACGGGATCAAATGTAGAAAGCGCTTTTATGGAAATCATTAATAAAATATTGGCAAAGAATTTAGATAGTTAGATTTCCAGATTTTATCCCAATCAATTTTATATTTGATTTTCTGCAAAAAGAGAAATTTAAATAGCTCGTTTATAAATGCCTTTATAAACAAAAAATCATTTATAAAGAAATACCGTTTTTAAAAGAATTTAATTTTACTCAATTAATTCAAATCATATTTATTAAGTTTGATGTAGGATGGCAGAAAAAGAGGAAGATTTAGAAGAAGAGGGCGAAGACGAGGAAAAAGAAGAGGAAGGTTTAGACTACAAAATTGAAAATGTAGTTGCGACTGTCGTCGTTGAAATAACAGAAAAAATCGATTTAAATCAGATTGCTCGTAAACATGCGGATGTTGAGTACAACCCTGAAAGATTTCCTGGATTAGTAATGAGAATTGAAAAACCCAAAGCAACAATTTTAATTTTCTCTACTGGCAAGATGGTAGTTACTGGTATGCGTAAAGCTTCGGAAGCTGATAGGGTTGTGGAGAAAGTGTTAAAGAATATAAGAAAAGCAGGCATAAAAGTATCCAATCCCGAAATCACTATTCAAAATATCGTAGCTAGTGGTGATTTACACACAAATATAGATTTAAACATGGCAGCAATCGTTATGGAGTATGCTATGTACGAACCAGAAGTTTTTCCTGGGTTAATCTATAGAATGCAGGAACCAAAAACAGTTTTTCTAATATTCAGCACGGGAAGGATAGTTTGTACTGGAGCTAAACGAAAAGAAATAGTTAAAGAAGCAGTAAGGAAATTAAATATACAGGTACGAGAATTGGGTGTCGCGAAAAAGGAATTAGGCGATACCGACTATCAAGATATAACTTTTATTTAATTATTTTTATTTTTTTAATTTATTAGGAGAAGTATGTAAACTAGCGCTATTTAGTTCTATTTCTAATAATGTTATAATTTAAACTATATTTTCATACGAATGAGCACCAATTATTAACATTTGAAAGATACTTGATATTAAGTTAATCTTTTTGAAACACAATCATAAATTCACAATGGTTCTTTCCTGACTGTAAGCTACAATCTACTTCTTGTGCAAAACAATGTATATTAGTCATTTTTTCTACTAAACCTGCTAGCAAACCTGCTTCAAAGGAACAAAAACTACCCTCTGTTTTAATTCCTTTATCGATAAGATCCTTTATTGAAGAATGCCCTCTAAGTTTCAATTGAACTATTTCTTCTGTACTTTCTGTAATCTCAACTTCTCCAATGTTAAACTCAGCAATTTTCTCTTTTATAGCCTCAGGTATAGTTTTAACATCTTCAATTGGTTTCACATTTAAATGTGTAGCTAACTCATGACCTAAATAGTAAAATATAGCCTCTAACTGATGACCAAGGGCTAATAATGCACCTACCTTCATATCTCCAATCTCTTTTCCAGATTTCAAATGTTTCCTCATTTGTGTTAAAATTTTTGACAGTAATTGTCGATCCATTTTTTACACTCTCTTCTCTTACTACAATTTTTATTTTTATATTTTTACGGAGGAAATAAATCCATACAATATGGCGTCAATAATATCTTCCTCCTGAATATTGACGCACAATCTTCTATCTGCTACAATAATTGTTGGTAGTGAAGTAACCTTATATTCATTAGTTAATTGGTAATTTTTCTCTACATCTATTTTTTCGATATATAACTTCTTTCCAAACATTGAAATATTAATTCTCTTTAGCATTTCTTCTATTGGTAAGCACGGTCCGCAATGAGACGACGAAAATAACAAAATTTTCGGATAGCCTTTTTGAAACTTTTCTAACTTAAATCACCTTATAATACTAATTGAATCTTAAATTAAATTTAAAGGTCCTTATATTTCTCATAAAGATTTTTAATTATCGCCTGAAACGCTTCGTAAACGCCATTCCCTGTTTTCGCGCTAGTTTTATAAAATCCTAGAAAATCTCTTTTATTAACTATTTCTTCTATCTTTCCATTATCAATTGAACTTTCATCTATCAAATCAATCTTATTGCCGAATAGTACAATTGGAATATCTCCGCAATATTTTTTAATATCTTCGTGCCAATCAAAGATATGATCAAAGCTTTTCTCAACTTCACCTGGTGCATGAGAAAAAACTATAATCGCAGCTTTACTCCCCTTGTAAAAGGTTGGTCTCATAAATGAAAATTCAGCTTGACCTGCAATATCCCAGAAAAACAATTTTACTGCGCTCCCTTCTATTTTCTCGTCATATTTAGAGAATTGAGCTCCTAAAGTTTTAATATACTCCTTCTTAAAACTTCCCTTTGTATATTTTTTAATTAAAGAGGTTTTACCGACTCCCCCATCGCCAATTACAGTTATTTTGAAAACAAAATCCTTCCGCTCGTCACTATCACTCATAAAATCACATTAAAGTTATTATTCAATTCGTCCATGCAGTTTCTTATACTTCTTTAAAATATAAATTATAAATATTATTTTTTATTTATATTGCTTTTTATTATATTAAACGGTTTGCTTTAAATCTTCAAGATTTTTATTAAATTAACCAGATAAAAGTATTTTGTAAAATTTAATAGAATTATAATGGATAGTTTAGATATTATCAAAGAAATAGTCGTAAAATTTACAAAGAGTAAAATAACATTAGCAGTTGCTGAATCTTGTACAGGAGGGTATATCTCGAATATGATAACTAATATTCCTGGTGCCTCTAAAGTTTTTGAACGAGGTATAATATGTTATAGTAATTCTTCTAAAGAATCTCTCTTGAACATCAATCCTGATGACTTAATTCAATATGGAGCGGTCTCGGAAATAATTGCCAAGCATTTGGCTAAAAATATTAGAATACTATCAAATGTTTCCGTCGGAATAGGTATTACCGGGATCGCAGGACCTTCAGGTGGCACGCCCGAAAAACCAGTAGGTTTAGTTTATATTGGCTTTTCCACTCTGGAAGAAACAATCGTAAAGAAATATCAATTTAAGGTTGATCGTATTACATTTAAAGAAAAAGTATTAGAAAAGATAATTATGCTACTCCAAAATTTTGTATGAAGATTCAAGACTATTTTGAATTTCTTTTATTTTCATATCTTTTTATAGGTTGAGTAAAAAGAAAGAATAAGCAGTAAAAATGTTGAGCTTATTTGAATGAATCTATTAAAATCAAATTACATTTCGTTTTTCATAGTCTATTTCATAATTAGTCTAATTAATACATTTGTAATTTTATACATCCCCGTCTTCATGCTCGTTATTTTAGATGTGAATAGAATTGAGTTAGCCTTCGTTCAATTTCTTTCCTACCTAACGCTCTTTTTAGGGCCATTCATGGGCTTTTTTTTTGATAAATTTTCGAATAAGAAAAAAAAACTCATCTTGATATCAAGCGTATTTCTTGTCTTCAGCTTTTCGTTTTTTAATTTAAACATCGATAATTTGTCTTATTTCGGAATATTTCTGGCTCTGAATTTTACGAGTAGATTAATCATTAAATCAGGGATGAGCAAATTAATGCTGGAAGCTTCAGAACAAAAGGATAAAAAAAAAAATATAATTCTAATTTCTAATGTTAGCGCTTCATTTGGGAGCATTGTTCCAATATTGATGTTTAATGTTCTTATTTACGATATAAATTCGACGAGTTTATGGTCCATATTTTTTAATCTTTGTTGGATTATGTCATTTCCTATCTTAATTATTTTTTTTTTAATTAACGACGATTTAGTAAGTATAGACAATAAAACTAGAAACACGATTTTAGATCCCGAAAATCTTAATAAAAAAAGAAATGGCCATATCGGATTATTACTCACATTTTTAACTAACTTTTTAATATGGAGTGATAAACTCATCGAATTCCCATTCACATCATGGATTCTAACCAAATTTGGAGAATCTGGTTTTTTTACTTACTCTTATTTATTTTTTATATTTACTTATTTATATATAGGTGGCTGGTTTATATCAAGGCGTCTCATAAACCAGTATAACTCGAGAACTTACATTTCGATTTCAATTGTATTATACGCTTTGTTAATATTCTCCCTCATATTTTCTGATTTAACAACTTTCTTATTACTAACAGCCGCAAACAAAGTAGTTTCAGGGGTTATGATGTCGCAACTAACAGAAAGAAATATTAGTATTTCAAAGCTGAGTAAAAATAATGCTCTCTCTTATGAAATAATAAGGAGTTCGAGCTTATTAGCAAGTTTCATATTTGTGCCTTTAGGAACACTACTAAGCTCTTATATTCCTATTGAAAATTTAATAATAATTGTTGCTTTTATGTCTCTGATTTCAATAACGCCGATTTTCTTCCAAAAATTCAAGTTGTATTAATTAGTGAAGCAATTTACCGGTATCCATTATTGGTTTTTTCGTTCCATCCTTGTATTCCACAGTAATATTAGCTTGTGGAGCAGTTACAAAATCCCAATGAACTTGTGAGACTGAGGTACCTCCCATCATTTTATTAGATCCAAAGGCTACATGCACGCTTCCATTGATCTTTTCATCCGTTAATATATAACCTATTGCTCTTGTGATTTCTGGATTGCACCCGATTCCTAATTCAGCAACATTGTATGTTCGAATTTCCGGTAAATTGTTGTCCCTGTCTATCTTTTCACTATGCTTAAAAGTGCTAACTAAATCACTTAGGTTCTCATCAGCAGTAACTTCATCAATTAATAATTTTCCATTCTTAAATTTCAAATGTACATTTTTAATAATTTTATTACTAAGTCTATCTCTAGTTAAGGGACAAAAGAGAGTTCCTTCTCCCATTTTTTCATGTGGAGGGAAAAACACTTCACCGGCGGGTAAATTTCCCCCCAATAAACCTAAAGCGATCTGATCGTCTGTTAATAAACCGTTATCTTGAATTTCAGCACGATCTTGGATATTTACTCTAAAATCAGTTCCTAAATCATCTGTAACATAAACATTTTTTGCATTTTTAAAATTCTTACTTAAATTCGCCGTTATTTCACTCATCGTCTCTTGAGGGACGCTTATTCCACCAACAATGAATTTTTCTAATAATTCGTACTCAATGCCATAATATTTGGCAGCTTTCTTTGATGGCCACCCTGCATAGCACCATTTTTTACCAGGCGCATATTCTTCTTTCATACCATAAAGAACATCCTTTATGGGTGCTAAGTATTTTAATTTTGCATTCAATTTATCTCTCGGTGCTCTGCCACGAACTCCTGGATCTTCATCTGGTTCAATTACTATATAGGCATCAATATTTTCAATCAATTTTAAATAATGAAGAGGTGTAACCCCCAAAATTTCACTACTAATGTTGGAGTCTTGGAAAACAGCTTCATTGTAGTCATCGCTAACGGATGTGATTATAGGGATCCCATCATTTCTATAGACCTCTAATGCAATTTCTTCTAATAAGTCTTGAGAATAAACTCCTCCTCTTATTAAAACATTTTCACCTTTATTCTGAATATTTATAGCGTTAACAATGTTCTTAGCACACAATTTAATTTTTTCTTTTTCAACCATATTTGATCAAATTTTTTTTCTTTAATATATGTTCTCTGAAATTTAACATTCAATTTAAGCGAGATTCTAAACGGTAATTTGATCAACATTAGATTTATTACAAAGAATTGTTTTAATTAAAATATCTATCGGATGATTTCTTGAAAAAATCACCGTATATTATTGCTTTAATGTTTTACTCGTCCAAATTATGGTAATACGAGAAGTAGGTTTACTGTTTAGAGGTTTTACATTAGTAAAGAAAAGTTATCATAAAACTACTTTAGGAAAAATCGATGCTGATCTTAGAAGCGGATTACTTACTGCTCTTTTGAACTTTGCAGAAACGGCATTTTCTACGGGATCTGTAGAATATTTTCAAGGGAATAGATTTACTATCGCCTTTATAAACGCGAAAATCCTATCAGATGACGGTAACGAACCGGAATTATTAGTTTCATATGCGATCATAGATAGACAAAAAAAAATCGACAAATATGTTAGTAAAATTGTTAATCCTTTGTTATCTAAAGTTGTCCAGGAATTCAAAATACAAAATGAAGGAAAAAATTTATCGGAAGTTACCCAATTTAAAATTTTTAAGAAATCACTCGATATCATTTTTGGTTCCAGTACTAAGAAAGTTGATCAGAAACTAGATGGGCTATTTTATTAGGTATTTACTCAAGAAATTAAGCTCAATTTGTCGATTTTGATTTCAGTAAATACCACAATATTAAAGGAAGAGCGATTGTGGCATCAGAAATTACCGTTGAGAATTCAGCCTCCTCGCTTACCTTCCCCCATGATATAGCTTCGCTTAAAGTCGCCCCACTAAGACCTCCTTGCTCTGGCCGATCCATAGTTATTTGAATTGCATACTGGGCAGAATTAGGACAAAATTGAAGCGATTGCATTATAAAATTCTTAGGAACTCCACCACCAACAATACATACTCCCGCTCGTTTAGTATCCCATGCTAGATCTACCATCGTTAACATGTCTTTGAAGTGATTAAGGTTTAAATTTTGGTGATGAAATCCTAATTGTAATGCTAAACCTGAATCAGTAAAAGCAGGACAGAAGATTGGGACATTTTTTTCTGCACAGATTTTAAGAATAGAACTTTCATTTTCTGGAAGCTTATTACCAAGAAACTTTAAAAATGAGCTAATTGGCATGTTTTCGTCAGGAATCTCTAATTTTGACACAAAATCTTCAATCCCTTCGTAAACTTTATTCGGCAAGAATACATCGTAGATTCGATTTAACTCTTGGTTATGCAGCTTAGAATCATCAACTTTTATCGCGCTTAAATCCCCTTGTAAATGGTGATAACCTAAAGTTTCTGCAATGTCGTGAGTTAAAGAAGCGCCTGTAGTAACAAGAACATCCACAAATCCTTCTTTTATAAAATCATGGATGACTTTTTGCATCCCAGCCGGAACTAATGCACCTGCAAGACCAAAAAATTTAACACAGTCTTTATCTTGAATCATTTTCTTATATATCTCACAAGCTACAGCTAAACGTTTAGCGTTAAATCCCGTGTCTTTTAAAGATGAAATAAGATCAACAATGTCATCCTTCTCATCTATCCTAAATTGATGTACCTTCTTCATTTTTTTTTTAATGTCATCATTCGGCATAATGTTCACTTCCCTACTTATTGGAAATAAAAGAAATCAATTCAATTATTAATTTAGCTGCCAAATTGGAAGTAATATTATTAAGTAAATCCAAGTTGGGAGAAACCTCTACTACATCAAAACCAATAATATTGATATTTTCAGCCAATTTTCTTAAAATTTGCCATAATTCACGATAAGAAAATCCTCCTGGAATCGCATATCCCGTCCCTGGTGCTATAGAGGGATCTAAAACATCGATATCAATCGAAACGTATATATCTTTCGCGTTAGATTTTTCAAAAAATGCTAAAATTTTATCTGTAAACGAATTAAATCCGATGTCGTGAAATGTATAAGCGTTTAAATAAGCAATTTGCTCTTTTTTTGTGATATCTAACTCCGGAACATCGATATCTCTTGTTCCGACAATAAGTAAATTGTTGTTGGATACATATTCTAAGTCAAAAATGCGGTGGGAAACTGTAGCGTGAGAATATTTACCTTTATCATAGCTTTTATAAAAATCGAGATGAGCGTCAAAGATAAGCACTCCAAATCCGCTTTTTTTATCAAAAGAATCTCCCATTGTTTTTACTACGGGATAAGTGCAAAAATGGTCACCTCCAACCATAATTGGAATTATTCTTTTATTTTGACTAAATATAGATTTCATAAACTTTACTATTTTTACAATATTGTTCTCAATATTCGTAGGCTCAATCGCAACATTTCCTACATCAACAACTTTTAATTTAGGTATTTCGATCCCCATTTCGGTTGTCAATCCTAAATTTTCTGAAATTTCACGTATTTTTTGTGGTGCTTTTGCTGAATCAACTATTTCTAAAGAGCTTAAATAATTCCATGGAATGCCAAAGAACACAAATTCCGTATCGTTATCAATCGTTTCCCCAAAGTCAAAAAAAGTCAAGCTTTTCCCCTTTTTTATTTGTGAATTACATTTGATTTAATGTATCTATTCCTAATATGTCCAATCCGATTTTAATTACGATTTGAACACACCTTATAAGTAAAAGTCTAGCTTTTTCTAGTTCCTTATCATCAGATAATACTTGGCAAGCAGAATAAAATGAATTAAATCCTTGGCATAAAGTAAGTAGATATTGAGGGATTAAATGAATATTATATGTTTTCTCAGCTGTGTCGATAATTTCAGGGAAATATGCTAATTGTTTTACTAAAAACTGTTCCTTTTCATGAGCTAATAATTGCCATTTTATGTTCAAATCAATCTCTTGTTTAGTTTTCGAAATAATAGATGCAATTCTCGCATAACAATATTGAATATAAGGACCTGTTTCACCTTCAAATGAAATACTCTCATCTGGCTCAAAAATAAACCCCTTGACATAACTATATTTCAATATGTAAAAAATAATTGCTGCTAAACTAATTGTTTTTGCTCTCTTTTTCTTTTCGTTATTAGTCAGAGTTGGATACCTTTTGTTAACTTCTTCAAAGGCGAGATTTTCCACTTCTTCTATCACGTCATCAGCATCGACGACTGTGCCTTCTCTGCTTTTCATTTTTCCACTAGGGAGATCTATCATCCCATAAGACAAGTGAAAATTATCTTCCTTAAATCCAAGCATATCCAATAAAGCAAAAAGCCATTTAAAATGTTGGATTTGTTCGTTAGCTACGACATAAATAGACCTGTCGTAATTAAAATCCTCTTTCTTCTTGTAAGCTAAATATATGTCTTGAGTTATGTATATTGATGTACCATCACTCCTAATCAAGATTTTGTCCTCAAGATTGTATTTATCTTTTAATCTAGCGATAACTGCTCCATCTTCGGTTTTTTCAAAGATTCCTCGATTCAAAGCATCTAGAATCTTTTCTTTTCCTGATAGATACAAGTCAGATTCATTATATTCCTTATCAAATTTGATATTGAATTTAGCATATGTTTCTCTAAAACCACTTATCGCCCACTTATTCATTTTATTCCATAAATCAAGAGTTTCTTGATCACCTGCTTCCCAAGATATTAATAAATCCTGAGCCTCCTTGGCTAAGTCCTTATCTTCTTTAACCCTATTGCTATAAAGCACATAGTAGTCTCCAACAAAATGATCTCCTTTTTTATCTGGTTGACTATTATTTCCCCATTTCTTATACGCAAGCATACTCTTACAGATATGTATTCCCCTATCGTTGTTCAAATTTACCTGAAAAACTTTATGACCTTTGTATTGTAATAAATTTGATAAAGACTTACCTAATACCATATTTCTAACATGACCAAAGTGAAGAGGTTTATTAGTGTTTGGCGAGGGATATTCAATTACTACTCTTGATTTAAGCCCGATTTTTGAGGTTTCTCTAATCCTCCCATAATCACTTTTTAATTCAAAAACGCTTTCAAGTATGAACTTAGGATTGATTTTAAAGTTTAAGTAAGGACCAGCTACTTCAATTTTTTCTATGAATTCGGGTTGTTTAATCTTATCTAATAAATCTTGAGCTATTTGAATTGGAGCTTTCTTGAAAAATTTTGAAAGTTTGAAACAAGGAAATGCATAAGTGAAGTCAAGCTCTGGAGGCGGAATTTCAATTGACAATTCTATTTCTTCTATGCTAAGATCTGAAATATATTTTTCCAGAACTTCTGCTATTGCCTTTTTATCAATAACTTTCATTTTCAGTATCCGTTTGATGTCGAAACCTTCTATTTCTCTATTGAATGAAACTTTTATCTATTTTGTTAAATATATTTAGAATAACTCATAAAATTTATGATAGTCTATTAATAAAACGGTCGATTTGTTTATGTCGTTTGAACAAGAAGCAAAAAAAAATTTTCCTAAATGGCCTATCCATAACAATGACGAGATAAACGCCTTAAAGGATGTTATTAAATCTGGTGATTGGTGGTGTGGGGCTCCAGGTGAGCATCAAGGAGATAATGTTTGGGCGTTTCAGGAAGAATTTGCAAAGTTTCAAGGAGCCAAACACTGTGTAGCGGTATGTAATGGTACCGTTGCTATAGAAGCCGCGCTCATGGGATTAAATGTTGGCTTAGGTGATGAGGTGATTGTTTCTGATTATACTTTCGTAGCGTCTGCTTCAGCAGTAATAGCAACAAATGCAATCCCAATATTTTGCGATATAAATCCTAAGACGCTCGTAATAGATGTTAATAACGTTGAGAAATTAATCACAACAAGAACTAAAGCAATTGTACCTGTCCACTTAGGAGGTAACCCTACTGATATGGAACATTTAATGGAAATTGCTATTCAACACGATTTAAGTGTGGTCGAAGATTGTGCTCACGCGCATAATTCAGTATATAAAAACAAAAAGGTTGGAAATTGGGGTAGCGCTGGTACGTTTAGTTTTCAAGCTTCAAAAGTTCTTACAAGTGGAGAAGGAGGGGCTATAATTTGTAACTCAGAAGAATTAGCCGATAAAATTTATTCCTATATTGACTGTGGGAGAAAAAAGAATCAATACTTCTACGACCATTTCTCTTATGGAACGAACTATAGAATGACAGAATACCAAGCAGCAGTTTTACGAGTTCAATTAAAAAAATTCCCAAATCAACATGAACTACGGAACGAAAATGCCTTTTACTTGATGAAAAAGTTAAACGATATTGATGGAATTAAAACGATGAAACCTACTCCCGGAACCACCCGTTTAGGATGGTACGTGTTTCCTATAATATTTGAACCTATGAAATTTGGAGGTATAACCAAGTCAGAATTTTATGAAAAATTGAATGCAAATGGCATTCCTACAGATGATTGCTACCCACCCCTACACAGTTTAGATTGTTTCAAAAATATTAATTTAAAAAAAGGAATCGATTATTCTATGGCCAATTGGGGAGGGGAGAAAAGCAACAATATAAATTTCCCAATTGTTTCTGATGTTTATTCAAGAAGTATAGAATTCCCCCAGGAAATGTTATTAGCTAACAGAGAAAAATTGGATAATGTAGTAGACTTCATCAAATCTTTAAAAAAGTAAGTTTATGTGGTATGTTCAAGCCACTTCTTCTAATTTTTTCGATTTTGCGCTCTTATACATAGTTTCAACTATATTCAAAATTTTATAACCGTATTTGCCATCAGTAAGGGGTTTTCGCTTATTTGCCATACAATCAATGAAGTGAGAAATTTCTTGAGGGTAACCGAAAGACCAAGCCTCATTTGGGACGGGAAATGTCCATCCTTTCGTTGTTTCTGCTTTTTCTATAGCGTAACCATACCCATTTTTACTATACACACTCACTAAATTAGAGAAAGTTGGTGCAACTTTAATTTGACCTTCAGTACCAAACAGTTCAAATCGCATATCATAACCTCCCGGAGCAGTCCACGACTCTTCAATTACCACTTGAGCATCGTTTTCAAAATACAGAACTCCAATTGCGTTATCTTCAACTTCACATGCACCAAAGACACCCCGATCCGTTTGAATTGTTTTAGTTTGACAAAACACTTCCTTGACTTCACACTCAAGGTACCAACTTAAGCAGGCAATATCGTGCACTCCTAAATCTAATAAAGAGCCACCTCCAGAATCTTCTAATCTGTAAAACCACCTAGAATGAGGACCAGAATGTTGTTCCTTTCCTCGCCCCATATAGATATCCCCTAAAGCCCCTTCCTTAATAATTTCTTTAACCTTGCCAAATGAGGGAGCGTACATGTTGTTTTCGCAGTAAAAAATTGTTCTATTAGAAGATTTTTCTGCATCTAACATTTCACTTGCTTCTTCAATGTTTCTAGCTAAAGGTTTCTCTACAAGAGCATGCTTTCCTGAGTTCAATATATTACAAGTTATTTCTTTATGCAGATTATTTGGAACACATACAGACACAGCATCGCATTCCAATTTTAGTAATTCTTCATAATCCTTAAGGTAGTTATTGACAATATCATATTTTTTCAATAAATTATTGGCTTCATCCTTATTATTTGATGCTATCCCCACAATTTCAACATTTGGTAGTAAGGAATATGAATAACAATGACGATCAGCAATGAAACCCGACCCAATAATGCCTATTTTAAAACTATTCAATTTTGTTCTCCCTTAATAATTCTGATTAATAATAATTCTGATTTCGAATTTATAATTATAGCTTGATTTTATTTCCAAAATTCAGAAGGAGTACTGATACTTTTAATTTTGGAGAAAGGACAAACAGCAATACAATTCCCGCAATCACCTGAATTTTCGATCCAATATTCAAAGCATCTTTCTACATCAACATAGTATTTTTTTACACATGAATTGTTAGAAATTGTAGCTGGTTCAAAAGTAGGGTCTATTTCTTTAGTTATTGCGTCTGTTTCACAAGCCTCAGCGCATTTATAGCATGTCTTACAGAATTTTTCAACTTTTTTGATAAACCTTAGGTTTATATCATCAGCTATTAATGGCAAGTCAGTAAAAACTTTACATATTCTAACTCTTGGACCATATTCTGGTGTGAGCAACAATCCATTTCTCCCTAATGCCCCCAAACCGGCATCAATTGCCAACGGAATACTAAGTGCAGTATCGTTACCACATTGAATCGCTCGATATCCTAAATTTCTTATAAATTCTCCTAAACAGGCGATTGTAAAAGCCATTTTTGAATAACCTAAGGCTGCTGCAGCGGAAGCAGGTTGAGCAGGGGCAGTAGAAATGGCTATTTCGTCCATTTCAATAGCCATAACAATTACTTTATCGATTCCCTCGGGTAAATTAACCGGGGTTTCTAAAATAGAATTAGATGCGTTACCTTTTCTAATTGCTTCTTTTGAATCTGCTTCGCTGGTTGATGCTGGCCTTACAAATCCTGTTTTATAAATCCATTTTTCATCAACATCAGCGATCCCTACGAGTGAAGCTCCGTAAAATTTGGCTGCTTTTTTTGTTTTTTCGGTAAATGTTTTTAAATCTTTAACGGGATATTTTTCTCTCATCCAGTCTACCCCGTATCCTATGTCCATTAATTCCTCTCGATGCCAACTGAAAGCGAAAGGAAAATTCTCATAAACAGTCCATCCTGCTGCGACTAACGCAAAATCAATCCTAGAGTATCCATCTTCACCCAAACTAATATGAGTGTCTATATTGTACTCGAACATCTTCCCATAAGTAGGTAGAGATTTATCCCATAATCTCCTATAAAGCATGTTATTCTTTTGCTCAAAGCGACTGTAGGAATTCTCGTCGATCTCGTAAGGCATGTTTTTTTTGATTTGCATCTCAATCCACGTTCTCTTCTAATTTCCTTTTTGCTATTTCTTAAAAAGAGTTTAGGCTATTAAATATTATTTTAAAGCATGAAATATAAAATTTTAAGAAGAAATTTATAAGTGAAAGTATTATAATTTTCTCTATGCCGATATTTATTCTAGCAACTAAACTTCAAAATCCGAATTTAGTAAAAAATCGAAAACAACACGGCGAAGAATTTTTAAGATTAGTTAAGGATAAAGTTCCAAATGTTTCATGGATTGCACATTACGCAATACTAGGACCATATGATTTTATAGATATTTTTGAAGCAGAAAACGAACACGAAGCTGCAAAAGTTTCTTTACTTTCCCGTACTGCAGGAGCTGCTTTTGTAGAAAGTTGGACTGCAATTAAATACCCCGAATTTCTTAAATTAGTAGAAGATTTAGATTAAAAGAAGTGCTATTAAACTATGAGCAGGTTTATAGTGCAGATAGGGTCTGGCGTAGATCAACATGGGCATAATGATGATTGTACTAATGCTGCGATAAAAGCAATAAAAAACGCGATATCAAATAACTGTTTGACTGGTCTATTAGAGATTTGCGGTTTAAAAGAACCCAAAGATCTTAATAGAATGATGGTTCATGTAAAAATTGGAGCGCCTTATCCCAAAAATATTAAAGAAGAAAAAGTGTTAAAAGCTATCCCATTTGGTATTAAATCAATTGAGATAGAAAAAGGAGGATTAGTTGCTGAAGGGATCATGATTAAAGAATTAGGAGACACTTCTGATAAAATAATCGTATGTAACGCGGCTGTAACTGTTTCAATTGAATAAAAAATTAAACTCTTGAAAGCAACTTGGAGAAGAATCATGGTGAATAGATGCAAGTGGGCAGTTTACGATGAACTGATGAAGGAATATCACGATAAAGAATGGGGATCGCCACAACATGATGATAAAGCACTCTACGAGCTTTTAATTTTGGAAGGTATGCAGGCTGGTTTAAGTTGGAGTACGGTACTTAAAAAACGAGCTAACTTTAGGAAAGCTCTTGATAATTTTGATTACAATAAAATCGTAAAGTATCGTGAAAATAAAATAGAGGAATTGATGCAGAACGAGGGTATTATTCGAAATAGATTAAAAATTCAATCTGTAATCACTAATGCTAAAGCTTTTATTAAGGTTCAAGAAGAGTTCGGTTCTTTTAATAATTACATTTGGGGTTTTGTTGACAATAAAACAAATCATAACTCGTGGAAAAAGCTTGAAGAATTACCTCCAAATACGGAACTTTCCAATAAAATTAGCAAAGAGATGAAAAAAAGGGGCTTCAAGTTTATTGGTACGACTATAATTTATGCCTATTTACAAGCGATTGGGATTGTAAACGATCACACGATTGATTGCTTTCGATACAACGAATTGGTTAATTTGCCCTAATTCTATTTCAAATTTTCTAAACCGATTTCGTTTTCTGCGTATTCTTTTAATGCAATCCATTGAGCATCAGTAGTTCCATAATATTTAAAAACCGCGATACCCATACCAAAATTGAACCCCCTCATCTGTTTAAGCATTTCCTCTGAATTACACTCGACAGAATTTGTTACAGCTAAAACTGGACTTTGAAATTCGTGAATTCTTCTCTTCATATTCCTCATAAAATACCAATAAAAAAGATCGCCTACTTTCCTCCAATACCACCCATCATCTCGCGTTCCCATTAAATACGGGTATTCCATAGGGGAAGCAACATCTAAAATTGAAGATAATTTTGTCCAATCTTGTCCTAATCTTTTTAGAGAAAACATGTTCTTTGGACCGGGAAGACAAAACCACCCTGAAGTACATTTTTGATTTGTCTTCTTGATAACGCTTTGAAGCTTTTGGGCGTATTTTGTTATAGTATTTGACTTGAAATCGTACCATTCATCGCTTTTTAATATCCTAGCTTTTTTTCCAAAATTTTTACTAAATATCTCTCTACATCTATCACAACAGCATAAATCGGTAAAAGCTCCATCATATCTAATGTAATCAGCGAAGAAACCACTCACGGGATAGTTTTTTACGACTTCTTTTGTTAGGTCTAGAAGATAATCAACATGCTTACTATTAGGACACATAAAACTAGTAGTAGGGATATATCCTTTTCCCCTAGCACCCCTTGATTTTCCCTTCTTTTCGTCAATCTTTTCAGTAAGAAAGGGAATTTTTTTTTTGTAATCATTAAATAACATACCTTTAGGTAAGTCAATTCTCATTTCACCTTCATCATGTGTCGATATATCTCCCTTCTTATAGTGAATTCCGGACTTTTTACCCGTTGTACCGTGTATACTAACGCGCTCAGGGTGAATAACACCTTGATAAGCATCGTTCATACTAGTGAACGAAGCCATAATCTTTATATTTCTATCTTTACCCGCATCACAGAATTCCCCTAAAATATCTCTATCGATTGGATTCCACCCAAATTCCGTATCCCACATACAGGCTCCGTCAGTATCTTTAATAACAAGCCCTAAGACATTAAAATGGCATTCTTCCAATTTATCCATGATTTCTTTTGCATTCAGTTCTTTTTCAGCATATTCATAATCTAATTTTCTAAATCCTCTTTTACCTCTTACTAACATTAATCCCATAGCAAAGATAATCTTGGCATCAAACGCTAATGTTAAAGCCTTAACCTTGTCCGACTCTATTTTAAGATATTTCGACCAATCAAAATTATTATTCATATTCTACCAAGACTAGTAATATTTAGTAAGTAAAACGAAGAATTCAATAATAGAAATTCGATAATTTTTTAAAACAATTCTTTTAGTTAAATTATAAAGATTATTAGAATTTTTAATAATACATTTATTTAAACATTTATAAATACTAAAACGATTATTTATAATTGAAATCAAATTAAAATACATATTTAACCCATTAATTTATTAAAGTAGACAAAATATAGAAGATTTAAATTCATGCTTGGAGGAATATTAAGCGAAAATGTACGACGCCACATTTAAAATTATAATTTTTGGAGATGCGGGTTGTGGAAAAACAACTCTTACTCAACGTTTCTTAACAAATTTATTTGTATCGGACCAAACTATGACTATCGGAGTAGATTTTGAAGTTAAAAGCCTTAATGTTGACGGAAAGAAAGTAAAGCTACAGATATGGGATTTTGGGGGAGAAGAAAGATTCCGGTTTTTATTACCTACTTATGTTAGAGGTGCTCGGGGGGGGTTATTTTTATACGATATCACAAACTACTCATCGATTGCTCACATAGATGATTGGTTAAGTGTTATTAGGAAAGAAATTAGGGCAGATGATATATTTCCTATAATTGTGGCTGGTGGTAAAGCAGATTTGGTAGAGAATAGAGAAGTATCTTCAGCAGATGGAATAAAAATTGCAAAGTCAAGAAATGTTAACGGTTTCATTGAAACAAGCTCTAAAACTGGAGAAAATGTCGAGAAGACTTTTGAGGCTTTAACAAAACTAATGCTTGATGATTCCAAATAGGCTCCCTACAGATTTAAGCCTAATTTTTAAAAGCTTTTATGCTGAGATTGTTATATCGTTATTTCTTCAGAATGAACTTATCTGTTTATTATCTTCCTTCACTTTTTCTGATACACGTGTATTAATTCTCCGATTTAGAACCATTGTTTGATATTCCATATCCTTTTTGTATTGATTTGCTAATCTTGTCAATTCTTCAATCATTTCGATCTCTTTATTATTATCTTCAAAATGATATCCTCCGAAATTTGGGATTTCAGCGTACTTTTCTAATAAAAGATCTTGAAGTTCGCTTGGCAACACATCCGTTCTATCCTTAATTGCAGAATTTATTTCCTCTAAAAGATCTAAATATCTTTCTTGTTTACCAAACTGACATAAAATACATTTTGAGCTTCGATTTTTAAGAATGAACAAAATAATTATTCCCGTTAAATATCTAAAACATTCGACAGTTTCATCGAAATTTCCCTTTTTCAAGTGTTTTCTAATTATGATGTCTGCAATTGAGTATAAGCTCGAAAAATATATTGCTCTATAAAAATAGGCAGGATCAACACAAAACAATCTAGTGAACCAAAATGAACTAATATCTTCAGGAGGCTTCTCAGAAAAGATGTAATAAACTAATCTTCCATTTCTTTCTTTAGATAAAGTTCCTTCCTTTTTCAAAATGTTTAAGTAAGTCGAAACAGTAGAGCGAGCAATATCTTTATAAAATTTTTTATATTCTAATTCTACTTCTCTCGTAGTTACCTTTTTTTTTCCTTCAAGATAGAACTTTAGCATTATACCTAAAATTCGATTTTCGTGGAGTTGTCCAGTTTTAATTTGCTGTTCTTCCGACTCGTCTTCTCTAATATTGTAGACATTTAAAAGTTCCGGTGCTACTTCGTGGATAACTTTTTCCAAAATGTAGATAGTTAATTCAGTAATTTCTAACAATCCTCAAAATTGAATATTATTACTTTAATAAAAAAAATGTATATTTTTAATAATTTATATTCTAATCAAATAGAATTTTGAACATGTTTAATTAAACTACTACAATATTTAAATAAATTAAAATTATTCAACAAGGCTTTATTATAAAATGAAAAATGAAGAAAAGAAAAAAGAATATTGATGTTAGAGATATATAGGTAAGTTCTTATTTACTATATTTTTCTTTCCAAATAGGATCGTTAATTTGAAGTATTCTACGTTGAACTTTTCCAAGAATATTTTTTGGAACCTCTTGAATGAACTCGATCATTGATGGACACTTCCATTTCGTTAAATTTTCTTGAATCCACGCTATTAATTCCTCTTCAGTGATTTTTCCAATGTATTCGGGCTTTAATTCAACCCACGCTTTTGTTATTTCTCCAACTTTTCCAGCAGGATCTGGTAATCCAGAAACAGCGGCCTCTGAAACGGCTTCATGCTTCATTAACATCGATTCAACTTCTTTTGGAAAAACTGAATGCCCTGCCACTTTAATTAACTGTTTTTTACGATCCCTTATCTCAATAGTGCCATCTTCATTCATAAAACCTATATCTCCAGTTAATAGCCATAATTTGCCCTCGTAGTTTTTAATTGTATCGCTCGTTTCTTCAGGCTGATTGAGATATTCGTACATAACCTGAGGACCATGAACACAAATTTCACCTGTATGTTCTTCTCCAAAATTAGTGTCGTCTGGGTTTCCTAAGCAAATAGGTCCATCATCAAAATTATCAGTGGGCCAAATTCCCCATTCTGTACCAGGTACAGGTAATCCAATAACTCCAATTGGACTTTCACTAAAGAGATTGCCCGCGCTAACAAGTGGCGAAGTTTCTGTTAATCCATATCCTTCTACAATATTACCTCCTGTGTTTTTTACAAAAGCATCTCGCACCGGGCGATGTAGAGGTCCAGCTCCTGACGCACATAATTTTAATTTACCCATAACTCCAGGATATTTTCCTTTTATGTCTGGAAAATCTGCTAATCGTTTAAATAAGATTTCAGCTCCCGCATACACTAAACCTTCAGGGGCAGGTAACTCTTCAATGTGTTCTAGTAATTCCTCAGTTTGTGGAGGTGTTGGAAACATCATTATCCATCCTCCAAAAGCTATAGTTGCATTCATAACTATTGTATGGGCAAAACTGTGAAAAAATGGGAGTACCCCAAGGTTTCCTATTCCTGGTTTCTCACCACCAAGCCAATATTTGGATTGTTCCGCATTAGAAACCGCATTAAAATGAGTCAATACGGCCGCTTTAGGCAATCCCGTTGTTCCACCAGTCATAATATATGTAACTGGATGCGTTTTAACATCGATGTTAACTTCCGGAACGTTTGGTTTTGTATCTAATAAATCCATAAAATTAACCGCGCCAGGGAGGTTTACTTTTCCCGTAGGAATCTTTCCTATTTTCTTCCCTAATGTTCGCTTAATGCCTAAACCGTGCGCTAAATCAGCAAGATTAGTATATATAACTTTTTCAACGGAACTTTTACCAAGAATTTCTCCTATATAGGGTAAATTTTTCTTTATCCTTGACTTACTTTTTTCATCAAAGAAAGCATCCCAAGCAATTAAGTATTTAGCGTTAGTTACGTCTAATTGGTGCAATATCTCTAAGGGTTTATAAGTTGGATTGATACCCGATGTGATTGCTCCTATCCTTGTTATTGCAAAATAAGAAACTACATATTGAATACAATTACCCATAAGCATAGCTACAACGTCGCCTTTTTTAACTCCTAAGTCGTGGAGAGCTGTTGCAAGGCTTAAAACATAATCGTGGAATTCACGATAAGTTACCCACGTCTCTAAGAACCAGATAAAATTCCGATCGGCATATTTTTCAACTTGAGCATCTAATAATTGATTCACGGTTTTATCTTCAAATGTAACATTTTTTGGGACCCCTTCCGGCCACCATTTCTGAAACCATATTTTATTTTCATTTATTTGGTAAGTATCTTCTTTTATAATAGGTATTTTTTCTCACTCTCGTTGTTATATAAATTGTTCTAAATGTTTTAATGCATCATAATATATTATATTCGTTATTATAGAAATTAAAAAGCAATCTGTTGTATAAAATCATATGTGTGGCTGCAACTTTTAAATTCAGCGATAAATGATGATTAAAAACAAAAAAGTAAAAACTCTAGAAAACTTGACTAAAGTTAGTATTTATTCTCCATATTTTTCTTTCCAGATTGGATCATTTATCTGAAGAGCTCTTCTTTGAACTTTCCCAATAATATTTTTTGGTAAGTCTCCAACTATAGCTATGTGTTGTGGAACTTTATAATGAGCCATATTCTCTAAAGCCCATTCTTTAATCGAGCGTGGAGATAAATCAGAATCTTCTCTTATTGAAACCCAAGCTTTTATCACTTCGCCAAATTCATCGTTAGGTAACCCAGAAACAGCTACTTCTAAGATATTAGGATGTTTCATTAGAAGTTCTTCGACTTCTTTAGGAAAAACCGAGTATCCCTTAAATTTTATGAGTTGTTTTTTACGATCTCTAATTTCGATTGTACCATCTTCGTTCATAAATCCGATATCCCCCGTTAAAAGCCAAGTTTTCCCATCATATTGAAGCAACGTATTAGCTGTCTCTTCTGATTGATCTAGATAACATTTCATTATTTGAGGACCATAAACACATATTTCTCCGGAATTTTCGACTCCAAAACTAGAATCCTCGGGATTCCCCAAGCATATAGGTCCTTTGGAAAAATCGTCTGAAGGAAAAATGCCCCATCCTGTTCCCGGAAAAGGCATGCCTATCACCCCTACCGGAGTTTCTCCAAACAAATTACCTGCACTTACCGCGGGACTCGCTTCACTCAATCCATACCCTTCAACGATTCTTCCGCCCGTATTTTCTACAAAAGCATCTCTAACCTGTTTATGTAATGGTCCCGCGCTCGATATACATAATTTTAATTTTCCCATTACTCCGGGATATCTTCTATTCAAGTGTTTTAATTCGGCTAATTTGATAAACAAAATCTCTGCTCCCGCGTAAATTAATCCTTCAGAGCACGGAAGTTTTTCTATTAGTTCGCATAACTCGTCTTGAGATGGTGGTGTAGGAAAGAGTATCATCCAACCTCCAACGGCTATTGAAGTATTCATAACAACAGTGTGAGCAAAGCTATGAAATAAGGGAAGGATTCCAATATTTCCAATACCGGGCATCTCGCCCCCTAACCATAACTTACACTGCTTGGCATTGGATACCGTATTAAAATGCGTTAAAACGGCTGCTTTAGGCAAACCCGTTGATCCTCCTGTCATTATATAACTAGCAGCGTCATTTTTTACATCTATACTTACATTTATATCTGAATCTCTAGGTTCCGTTTTTATTAAATCCTTAAATTTAACTGCCCCTTCACAATCGCATTTACCCGTAGGAATTTTTTTCAAGAATTTACCAAGGATTCTTTTAGTACCAAACATCTGAGCTAGATCAACAAGATTAGTATGGACAACTTTTTCTATACTCGTATTTTCAATAATTGGCTTTATGTAGGGTCCATAGAGGGCATCTAACACTATCAGCATTTTTGGTTTAATAATGTCAAATTGATGTAGTACCTCCATAGTTTGGTAGTTTGGATTAACCCCGCTTGCGATTGCTCCTATCCTCGTAATTGCGTAATACGACACTACATATTGAATACAATTTGGTAGATGAATAGCAACAACATCGCCCTTTTTAATACCCAAATCTACTAATGCTGTAGCAAACCTTTTTACGTAATCTTGAAATATTTTATAGGATACCCATGTACCGAGAAACCAAATTAAGTTATGATCTGGATACTTCTCGACTTGTTCATCTAACATTTCATTTAAAGATTTTTCTTCGAAATCTGCATTGCAGGGTACGTTTTCAGGCCACCATGTCTGAAACCAACGCTTATTCTCGTCAATTCGATATGATCCATCTAATTTAGTAGGCATTTCTGATCCTTCTTTACTATTATCGAAAATGATTGTTAAAGATCACTTTGATGACGCGGAATTTAAAATTATCCTTAAAGGTATAAAAACTAAGAAAAATTAGAAAATAAAAATAAATAAAAATTATTAATTTAATTGAGATTTAAAATCTCATATCTTTACGTCTTTTAATTAAAATGGTAGCAACACCAACTAAACCGACACCGGCAACTAATAGAATTAGCGCCCAGAAACCTGTA
>JABXKD010000031.1 GCA_013375475.1 Promethearchaeota archaeon | reverse complement strand
ATTCCAAATCCAGCGGTGAGAGCGCTGGCGAGGGCGATAGGAGCGCCGCTCATGTGACCAGCTGACATGAAATTTGGCGTCCCAAATAGACTCATAAAGCGGTAAATCCAAGGTGGCATGCCTCTTGTCGTGCCTTGACCAAATACAACTGACTCAGCCCCCCATTTTTCTCGTGTTTCAAGAAGCTTCTTAGCTATAGCATCAAGCGCCTTATCCCAAGATACTTCCTTAAACTTTCCTTCTCCTCGCTCCCCTACCCGTATCAAAGGTTTAGTGAGCCGTTCGGGATGGTATATAATATCCATGCATGCCCTCCCTTTCGGGCACATATATCCGTGACTTATGGGATGGTCCTTATCTCCTTTTACTCCAACGATTTTTCCGTCTTTTACTTCGAGAAGCACACCACAACGGGAATGACAGCCAAAACAGATCGTTCGAACGATTTTAGTACTCATACCTTACTCAATCTTAGTAATTTTAACAAATTTAGTTTTTATGAATGTTTCTTTATTTATAATCTTTCAAATCAGAGTTTAAAAGTGTTAGTAATTAACCTTTTCAATTTCCTATAGAGATATTATAATAAAATATAATAAAATCGTAATAAAATATACAGTATACATTTAAAAATTTCTATTCCCTAAATATATATAACTACAATAGAAATTTTTAGATCATATTAAATTTTAAAAAAGGTTTTATATATGGTACAGAGTGTAGAAAAAGCAGCAGAAAAATCAAAAACCTTGTTAGAAAGAGTGTTAACTGTACAACCAACTCAAAGAATTGAGAGACATAGGCAACGCTATTTTAACCGAAAGCTTGTTTACACAATTGATAGAGATCGCATTGAAGTAAGAGTTATGAAGGAAACAGAAGGAGAACCAATGGTAACCCGCAAAGCGAAGCTCTTTACAGCTATAGTAAGGGAGTTACCCATCGACATTTTTCCAGATGAGCTCTTAGTAGGTTGGTACGATCCCATACCTAACAACTGCCCACTTCCTGTGAAGTCTGATCTAACATTAGAAGACTATCTCGATGAAATTAGTAATAGGGAACGCAATCCAATTTTCATTAGCGAAGAACAGAAACGAGAATTAAGAGAGGAAATTATACCCTATTGGAAAGGACAAGGCAACTGGGAAAGATTACGACTTTCCCCTTCTCATTACGAACCTGCTCCTCCTGGTTTTACTCCTGAAGCATGGTATTCTGTGAGTACATCGATGGCACGCTTTCACGTTGGCCACTTTATTCCCAATAATGAAAAATTACTGAAAAAGGGATTTTTAGGAATAAAGAAGGATGCTGAAGAACGACTTGGTAGGATCGATCGAAATAATCCTGAGGAGGCGAAAAAGATTCCATTTCTTGAGGGTGTGATTATGGCTATGGAAGTAGCAGCTGAGATAGGGATTAGATTTGCTGATAGAGCAAGACAATTGGCAAAAAGCGAGAAAAACACTGAAAGGAAGGAAGAATTACTTAAGATAGCTGAAGTGTGCGAATGGGTACCTGCAAATCCAGCGAGAACATTCTATGAAGCAATACAATCAATCTGGTTAGCTCAAATTCTTCACTATTGGGAGATGCGCGAAACTGCTTCCATCAGTCCGGGGAGAATAGACCAGTATTTATACCCATATTACGAAGCAGATATAAGGGAAGGAAGGATTACCAAAAATGAAGCACAGGAACTTATTGATTGTTTTCTTCTAAGACCCTCATGGTTTCTTTATAGTTTAAACTCTAAAAAAGGATATCTTTTGACAGATACTTCCGGTATTGCACAGCATGTTGATGTAGGTGGTTTAAGAGCAGATGGAACTGATGCTACTAATGAGCTGTCATACATGATTCTAGAGGGAATGATACATACCCGGTTAGTAGAGCCTGATGTAGGTCTCTTAGTTCACAGCAAAACTCCTGAGGACCTCCTTATTAAAGCTTGTCAACTCTGTGCGCTTGGAACTGGTCATCCGGAGTTTATTAATAACGATAATCTCGTCCTCAATCTCCTTGGCCGATCGACTTTAGGTGGAGATTCACCAATAACATTGGAGATAGCTAGAAGGTCTAGTGCAATGGGATGTAACGAACCAACATTAGTTGGTACGGATTCTGGGTATTGTACCTCCGTTTATATCCAACTACTTCCAGGGGTTTTAGAATCGGTTTTGACTCAAGGCAATAAGGGTTGGCCCGAGGGAGTAACGCCACCTCAAACAGGGGATCCTAGAGATTTTAAATCTTTTGAGGAATTACTGGAAGCAATTAGAAGACAACTTGTATGGGGATTTGAAATGGAGACAATTTCCACGAACATAGGTGAGAGACTTATCGCCGAATTTGACCCAACTTTATACCAATCAGCATTTATAGAGGATTGCATTGAAAAAGGGATATGTAGGGAAGAAGGTGGAGCCCGTTATAATTTCGGGCCCTTCGTATCATGCGTTGGTGTTACTGATTTAGGTGATTCCTTGACTGCCATTAAGAAGCTTGTATTTGAAGAAAAGAAAATCACTATAGATCAACTGTGTAAAGCCTTGGAGAAGAATTTTGAAGGGTACGACGACCTGCGCCAAATGTTGTTGAAGGTACCAAAATTTGGAAATGACAATGACTATGCCGATGAACAAACAGCTTGGGTAATGCGCACTTTCTCTCAAGAAGCGATAAAACATAAAAACACGCGTGGTGGTCACAAAATACCTGTTCACATACCTTTAAGTAGCTACGTCAGGGCGGGTGCGGCTGTAGGAGCACTCCCTTCTGGAAGATTAGCCGAGGAACCGCTAGCAGATTCACTCGCGCCCACACGAGGAAGCGACATTAGTGGCCCCACTGCAGTATTCAAGTCTGTAGGTAAGATCGACCACGCCGAGGTTTTCGCTGGCATTTCCTTCAATATGAGGTTGGATCCGTTGATTTTCAAGGAGGATTATGGTTTCAAGAGGATGGCAGATCTAATAAGAACATTTGTCGACCTGAAGATTCATCACGTCCAGTTTAATGTAATTTCATCAGATACATTATTGGCTGCCCAGAAAGAACCCGATAAACACAGGGACTTAATGGTAAGAGTAGCGGGTTATGTTGCTCGTTTTGTTGAGTTACCTACACCAGTACAAGACTCTATCATCGCTCGAACGGTACATGGATCTAGATAGTCAATTTTAAATAAATTATTGGTGTGAAACTTAAAATTATAATTATTTTTAATTACTTATTTTTTTGATTTTTAGAAACCTTCACAGAATGAAGTTTCCAGTGTTTAAAGTTAAGTTTAAAGATTTTTAGAAAAAATTAAAAATTTGTTTAAATTAAACTTTAATGATACAATTTTTTATGTTCAGGATCCAAATTATCAAAAGCTTTTTTTGCTTCTACGGGGGGAAGAACCACGATTGATCCATCTTCCTTCTGAACTACGCAGCCAGAATTTTTAAGCAAGCGGTAATTTTCGTTAGTCTCCTTTGGATCGCCCCAACATACAAGCTGACAGTGTCCACAGGTAAATACCAAATAATCTCCTAATTTTACGGTTTTATTTCCTATGAAGGGGACATTTTGAAGTTCTTCGATGTCCTTATAGTCGTAAAATTTGGCATCCTCTCTCTTAGGTAGTTTAAACCAGTTTTTTTGTGCGCGAATCAATGATACTATCGCCTCATCTTTTGTTTTCGGTTGCTCATAGCGTCCCGCACTCCAGGTAGACCATTTTCCCGTAATATCTAACCCCGAATATCCCCCACACACCATATGACATCGTCCTTTATCAATTCGTTTAGCATGTGTATATTCTTGTCCTCCAATTTTTATCGTAACTTCTTCTTCCTCGTCGAACATTCTAAATGCACATACTTTAACGCATACTTTACACTTATTGCAGAATGACTCAGATTCAGGGATAGGATCGGTTGGTTCTAACATTGCAGATGTGACAATTCCTCCTAAGGTAAAGAGTGGCCCATAACCTTTAAGTCCTAAATTACCACTCCAACCGAACGAACCAACACCTCCTCTTAGTGCTAAATATCTAAGAGAAATATCTGGAGTCAACTCATATTCCCAGTCTTCCGAATCTTTTCGATATTTAAAATTAGACATGACTGCAAACGCTTTAAATCCCTTTTTTCTTAATAACTCAGCAACTTCTTTAGAGACATCCCACGCTTTCATTGTAATGTTAAATCTATCATTTTCGAGATTAACTCTACTATTAGGCTCTTTTTTTAAATAGGGGCGTATTAAGTCCCGATTTAAAGGAAGAGCATAAGAAATTGCAGATTGCGCTTCCGGTAATACATAAGTTATGTCTGATCCCGGAGGACCGCCCGCTAGGGTTTCAAGAGTAGTAAATCCAACTTTTATTGCACCTTTTCCTAAGAGAAACTTCTCCAATTCTTCATTTAATGAAATCTTAATCATCTCATTATAATTAATTAGTTTAAATGTTACAGTGTAGTGTTTTATTAAAATATTCACCAGTGATTATTTCCATTATAAACTTTAAGTCCCGATTTAAAGGAAGAGCATAAGAAAAGACGAGAAACCACTGCGTTTTACTTATCAAGAATTTACTGAAAAAATAATAAGAAAGTAATTTATAGATTTAATTATAAATTAATGTTATGAACCAATAGTTTTTTAATAATTATTTTTAATTTCTCCATTTAGTTTTAGATAAATGCTGAGAGTATCTCATTATTTAAACGCTCATATAGTTCCGCTTTGGATGGGACGCTCCCAAAAATGAGCTCTTCTACACCAACATCCATATATTCTTGGATTCGATTAATTATAAATGAGGCAGAGCCAGTTAATGTCCATTCTCCACGTATTTTGCGATATTTAATTGCTTTTTTCTTATCATTTTCTAGATGAATGGGCATATGTAATGTCTTCTTTATTTCTTTAGGATCCCGCCCAAATTCTTCGCAGTGGCGCTCTAAGATTCCTATCTTATGTTTGAATACTTCAGGGGATCCCGGGGCGTTAAAATCTAGATTACAAATATCTCCAAGCCTCGCTAGGGTCCTTAATGTTCGTTTCTCCCCATTACCACCTATTAAGATTGGGATATGTGGTTTCTGCGTACAAGGTGGTGAAAAATACGCATCCTTAAGCTGGTAGTACTGTCCACTATAATTAACTGGTCCCTCAGTCGTAAATAACAACTTGATCAGCTCTACTGCCTCTTCGAGACGATCACTCCTTTCCTTAGGACTTGGAAATTCCCAACCGAATGCCTCGTGCTCTCGCTTATACCAGCCGGCGCCAATTCCAAGGATAAGCCTACCATTAGAGATTTGGTCTACAGTGGCCGCCATCTTTGCTAATAACGCGGGATTGCGGTATGTATTACCTGAGACGAGAACACCTAGTCGTAAGCGTTTTGTGACTGTAGCTGCAGCTGTTATCAGTGACCACCCTTCTAAGGCGTCCTTATGTTCTACATTATCTCCAACTGGAGGAAAAAAATGGTCCGAGACCCAAAGACTGGACCAAGGTCCAGACTCCACAGTTTTAATTGTGGCAAGTACATTTTCCCATGAAGTCAAATAATTATTTATCTGGATACCAAATTTCATAATAATTCTCCACTACATTAAAGGTCTTAATCTTAAATTGAACTTTTAAATGAAAATAGTGTTTTAAAATTTAATATATATTTTAATAAAATTCGCATCAAAGCAAAACCTAAATTTAAATTGACATCTCCCATTTAAAAATTCAATGTCTAAGAAATTGAATGGTGGAGAGATTTTAACTAAATGTCTCCTTGAAGAGAATGTAAAATACTTGTTCGGGATTCCTGGTGGTCAACTCCTCCCAATGTATGACGCTATTTATCAATGGGGCAGAGAAAAAGGTATTAATACCGTACTTTTTCGTCATGAGCAAGTTGCAGCTCACGCAGCTGATGCTTATGCCCGAGTTACTAACACTCCGGGAGTATGCTTTGGGACTGTGGGACCAGGAGCGTTACATTTGTTGCCTGGAGTTGGTGCTGCATGGAGCGATAATATTCCTATAGTTGCCATAATTCCCCAAGTAAACAGTCAATTTGGGGATTCATTCATTTTACAAGGTAATTTAGATCAAATTGCATTGTTCAAACCAATTACTAAGTACCAAAAGTCGATTAGGAGAGTAGAAGAAATTCCAGACGCAGTACATAAGATATTTCGAGAAGTAAGTAGTGGACGACCACAACCTGTGGTTTTGGAGATATTTTCTGATGCGTTTTATGATAGTATTGAAGAAGATCAAATCTCTATCTTGCCTTCAAATCAATATCGAGCAATTAATAAACCAGCTGTAGATATTTCTTTAGTAAAAGAATCTTTTGAACTGATAAAATCAGCTAAAAAACCACTAATTGTTTCTGGTGGCGGAGTTTTAAGAGCTGAAGCGTGGAACGAGTTAAAGGAGCTTGCTGAATACCTACAAATTCCTGTTATTACTAGTCTTGGAGGTCTAGGATCCCTTTCAAATAAATCTAAATGTTCTCTTGGGGGCTTAAGCTTATCTTCAGTCCAAGCCTCAATGGGAGCAGATGTAGTGTTAGCCCTTGGTGCCAAATTTTCATACACCTTAGCGCTTGGAAAACCACCAGCTTGGAAGGATTCACAGAAATTAATACATGTTGATATTGATCCATCTATAATTGGAAGATCAAAACCAATTACGTTAGGTATCGTAGCCGATTGCAAACAATACTTAACACAATTACTTGTAGAAATAAAAAAAAGTAATCGTGTTGAAAAGAGAGATTGGTTGGAAACTCTGGCTGCCAATAAAAAAAGAAATCACGCTACCTCTATAAGAAAAGCTAACACTGATGAAATTCCTATTCACCCTGTAAGAATGGTTAAAGAAATTTATGAGTTTATGGATGAGGATGCTATTTTAATCACAGATGGAGGAGATCTTACTGTTTTTGCTGTACAATCTATTAACCTATATAAGGATCGAAAGCCTTTATCATACCTTCAAGCAATTGGGATGGGGCATCTTGGTGTATCCGTAGGATATGGAATTGGGGCAAAATTAGGGAAACCTGATAACCAAGTTATTGCAATTTGTGGAGATGGGAGCTTCATGATTAACATCCAAGATTTAGAAACCGCAGTTAGATTAGGATTAAAAAATCTAATTTTTATTGTCGGGAATAATTCTTGCTGGGGAATGATTAAGAGTGAGCAAGTTTTAAATTTTAATAATCGATTTATTGACGTTGACTTACCATATTGTAATTTTGGAAAAATAGCTGAATCCTTTGGATGCTATGGTGAGGAAGTTGTAGATCCTAATGAAATTCTTCCAGCATTAGAGCGTGCAAAAAATTCAGAAAAACCAGCAGTAATTGATGTTAAAATTAAGTATGAAATCTCTAGTATGGTCTCTAAAAGAAAAGAATAAAATTTTAATAAAACTCAAGAGAATACAGGATGTCTCTTAGTCTTTCATTATAATAATTTATATTAGCAGAAATACTAATGATAATCCGATATTCATCTTTTAAAACCGAAAGATGGATACTTTTAACTTTAAAAATTCCTGATGATTTAAATTCGATAACACTTTCATAAGCAGAGGTTCCATCTTTTAGAGTTACGGGTTCGTTGGAACTAATATTGACTTCTCTTGCTATAGTCTCTATTCCTTTTGCAATTTTTTGTACAGATTCATCTAATGGTCGGTCTTCCTTTGAAGATTTAAAAACAGAAATAAGAAGATCAATACCGGGATCTTTAGCGGCAACTAAAACACGTTTGCCCGTTGGAAAGTTCATTGGGTTTGGTTTCAATTCTATAAAACTTTCAGGGTAAGCTATGGAAAAAACAGGTGCATCATTTTTAAAGATTTTCAAGTTTTCGGCACTTTTTGCCGCGATTCCTTCATGTAATTTTAAAGTGTCTTCATAAATACGCTCAAACCGAGACTTTACCAGTGGTATGTATTCTGGATGAGTTAAAACGTAAAAAATATCGTTTTCAATTGCTCTAATCACTATTTCTGCCAATTTTTCTGGTACCATTGCTTGCCTTAAGATTTTATTCAAGTTTTCCCTACCAATTTCTGATTGTTCAATCATTTCTGCTGGTGGTTGCCAAATATCTTGGCGTTCTTGGCGAAACATAGTTGTATTATTTATAATATTTGTATTAACACGCCCAGGACAAACTACAGATACGACCACATTTGTGTTAAAGCATTCTAAAGCCAGAGATTCAGAAATCGCGACTACCGCGAATTTAGAGGTTGGATATGATGAAGTGTCACCAGTAAGTAATCCTGCCATTGATGACATATTGATAATATGGCATGGGTGTTTGCTTGCCAGCATTCGGTTTAAAAAGTAATGAATACCATGGATGACGCCAAAGAGATTAACGTCAAGAGTCCATTTCCAATTTTCAAGTGTAATTAAACTGATACTCCCTGCCCCTCCGACCCCCGCGTTATTACAAAGTATATTAACGATCCCATAGCGTTCATAAGAAGCATCTGCTAATTGGGCCATTTGTTTTGGATCGCTCACATCTGTTAATTGAGTCATTACCTCAACACCAATTTCTTCGAGTTCTTTTGCGACCTTATCTAGATTTACTTTATCGATATCGGCAAGAACAATTTTCATCCCCCGTTTAGCAAAACCAAATGCCAGTCCACGCCCAATACCACTTGCCGCACCGGTAATTACAGCAACCTTTCCTTCAAAATCTTTTATCATTATATTCACATCAATTTATATTCGAAATTAGACCTTCTTTGCTAAAAACAAATTCGTATTATGCTAATATGAAAATCAAAAATAATCATCATATAATAAATATTTTATTGGGAATTTAATCGGGAGTAAATTTTTTTTTTTTTTAAATGTAAATCAAATTATTCTATTAATCACCCTCCCTTCCACAATTTATACTACCAAAGCTGTTAAATATGATAAAACTTAGTTATAAATAAATTTCAAAAAATAACTCGTTATTGTATACAGAAATTTGAAGGTGAAATAAATGGGATTATTAGATGGAAAAGTGGTTATAATTACTGGTGGATCTAGTGGTATTGGGAAATCTATAGCACTAACTTATGCTGAAGCAGGAGCCAATGTTGTAGTTGCAAGCCGTAAACAAGAGAATCTCGATAAAGTTGCTAAAGAAATCAGAGCACTTGGGAGGGAATCTCTTGCGATATCAACTGATGTTAAGAAACCAGAACAAGTAGACAATGTAGTTAAACAAACAGTAGATCATTTCGGACGGCTTGATATTATGGTCAACAACGCGGGTAAGGGGATCCCGACTGAACCATTAGATATTTCAGTCAAAGAATGGAATCATGTTCTTGCTCTTAATCTTACAGGAGTATTTCTTGGTTGCATGGCTGCTGGTAAGGTAATGGTTGAACAGAAACAAGGAAAAATTATCAATATTGCCTCAACAGCTGGAGTTATAGGGTCTCCAGGAATGATGCATTATTCAGTCGCAAAAGCAGGAGTCATCATGTTAACTAAGAATTTAGCAAATTCTTGGGCGGAGCATAACATTAATGTAAACGCTATTGCTCCGGGATTTACATTGACCGAAGCAATAATAAAATGGGGGATATTAGCGCCTGAACAATATGGAGATGAGACACCACGATTATTAAGTCCTCCTGTCCCTCAAAATATTGCTGATTTGGCTCTTTTTCTAGCTTCTTCAGCGTCCGATAAAATTACAGGTGAACTCCTAATTGTTAGAAGTCACTTTTCTTGGGATCGGGGATCAGAATAAATATACATTATAAACTTAAATTAAATGTGGTTTTTTCTATAATATTACTAAAAAGAAATAAGAAGTAGTAAGAGAAGAACACGATGAAAGAAGCAGAATTATTTGATAAGATTTACGGTGCGTGGACTGGAAAAGTCGCGGGAGGTACATTTGGTATGCCTGTTGAAGGAAAACGTCGCGACGTCATTCTCACTATGCACCCTCCTTTAAGCGGATGGAGCAAACATCATAGGCAAGGTATAAATGACGATGAACAATATGAATTGATTTCTATATTAGCATTAGAAGCATTAAGTGATGATGATTTTGCTAATAGGTTAAAAGCTGGGACAATTTTTGAACCAAACTATCTTGGTTCATTTTGGTTAAAGCATTTACTTCCTCAGTATGTATTTACAGCTGAAAAGTGTGCTTATGATAACGCTAAAGCTGGCGTTCCTTGGGAACATGCTGGCGATTACGTTTATGAGCATGAAGGAAAGATTTTCGGAAACGAATACGCTGATTGGATTGGAGCACAGATGAAGGGAGAATTATATGGAATGTTACTCCCAGCATGGGGTTGGTATGAAAAGGCCAAAGATGATCTCGAATTATTAAAACCATGTCTTGACATATCTCTTCAAGATGCGTTGATTGCTCATAGAGAAGTAGGAATTGTAGGCGAATTATTTGTTTCAGCTTTAGTTTCAGTTGCTATAACACACAACCCATTCGTATACAAAGAAGAAGTAAACTTCCCAAAGTCAGAAGTTCATACATGGGACCTTGGGGGGGCACATACTGATAAATTTGATGGATTCAAACAACAAATTGATCAGACTGGGATTTGCTCAGAAACTATTATAAGCGATATTAAACGTATTAGAGCAGTTTTGTTAGAATACACTTCTTTAATAGAATCAATAACAACAGAAGACGTTGAATTATATTTTAGTTTCATTGATCCAGTACTCGATGCTTACATTAATAATCCAGATTCAAGAGACATGGGAACACTTTGGGCGGCTACAAATAAAAAAGATTGGCAGAAAACCTTAGACGGTCGATGGTGGTTATTTGAACAAAGTGTGGCAACAGATGCGATTTCCAGATTTAAAGATTTTCCGAGTATCTTCGAAAGACGGATAAAATCCTTTGGTAAAAGTAAAGGCGTTCATACATTATACAATAATGCTGCAATTGTAGTAGGATTATTATATGGAGATGGTGACTTTATCCAGACTGTACGTATTAGTACTGAGTGTGGAGCTGATACCGATTGCAACGCAGGTAACGCAGGATCCATTATTGGTGCCTATTTAGGTCAAAAATTAATACCGTCCTATGTTAAACGCTTTATCCGAGGGGAAATTATACCAGGTCTTAAAGAATGGGACAATAAATCCGTATGCAATCTTGCAGAGAGGACTTTAGCTCAAACAAAACGTTTTGAAAAGTTTTCGAATTAAAAACATTCAAAATGTTAAACTTTTTATTTTTTTTTGTTAAAAAATTACGTTTAAAAACCAGTAACACTAAAAGGGAATAATATGTTGAAAAAAGATTGGGGATTGCATCACATTTGTCTCGTCGTTAGGAATTGGAATGACACTTTGGATTATTATCAATCTAAAAGAATGGGGATTAGTGTAGGCCCTCAAGCAATGTACATGGATTATCGGGACGGTGGACCCGCCAAACTTTACTTTAATAAAGATGTTCCACCGACAAATGGCGGTTTAGGGCCTGGAAAACCTCTAAAGGAGACATCCGAACGAGGGAGAAGAAAAGATAACTATACGTTTATGGATAAAGATTGCCAAGTAGGGGATCTATTGCTTGAAATTGGGGAAAATAGAGGAATCCCATTAGAAGGCGTTACCCATATATGCTTCAACGTCCCAGATGTCAAGGTAGAGACAGAAAAGTTGTTGGGGAAAGGTTGTGCGCTCATGATGGAAATTACTCAGGGAGGTAATATTTTGGAAAACCATATTGACACTCGTAAATATGGTAATGTGGATATTTCGTTCAGACCTCCTGTGCTCGAACTTGAAAAAGCATGGATTGAGCACTATAGATCATATCCATATCTAAAAGATTGGAAATTTCATGGACTTGGCATTGCTGTAAGGGATCTTGATAAAACCGCTGAGTATTACGAGATGCTAGACATCATAGATTTTCAATCTGAGATTGAGCTTGATAGCAGATCTCTTAATCCCATAAAAGTATCAAGCGATCCGATTGAATCTTATTTCAAGACGAGGGCAAAAACTGGTCGAGTAGGTGCTGTTGCTTTCGAGTTTATTCAACCTCTTGAAGGACCTTCTATCTATCAGGAATCACTCGATAGCAGAGGGGAAGGTGTAGCCGATATGGTATTCACGGTAGCCGATCTTGAGAAAGAAGCAGCAGCCATGATTTATAGGGGTATGCCCGCAGTACTCAGCGGTAAACCTAAGAATGGTTCCGCCTTTGCCTGCTTTGATACTCGTAAAAACAGTGGTAATGTTATGATAAGACTGATCCAAAGAGAAGAATAGAACATTTAAGTCAATTATTAATTCTCCTAACAATTACATTTTTAGCATGATGAAATAGAAAATTTTCTAATACAAGAATTATTTTCCTAAAAATGGATATTGAAAAAATATGGAATGAAGGTGATTGGACAGAAGACGCTCGTCAGATAATTGATGGGCTTAAAAAATTCCCTGACAATTCAAAAATTATCCTAATTTTAAGGCATTCTCATCGAAATGAACCAATAGCATTAGAAGGCTCTCAAAAAGTAAGATTAACACCCCAAGGTCACGCAATTGCTAAGAAATTCGGTGAAAATTTACCTAGTAACAGGCTTATCAATATTTTCTATAGTATTATATGGCGATGCGAAGAAACAGCGATAGATATAGATGAAGGATTTAAAAATATTGGTGGAACAAGCGAAATAATAGGAGACCTTTTACCTCTCCAAAGCGTTGGAATGACTGATAAGGAATTTTTTTTGAATGAATTTAATAACGTATCTTTTTTTGATATCTATTATCGATGGGTGGTAGGTTTTTATAATCCTGAGGTCTGGACACCATTTATGGAATATTGTCAATCTACTGCTCATACTATTCTGGAACAAGTTAGAAACTCTTCTGAAAATGGATTGAATATTTTCGTTACTCACGATTTTAATGTAATGGCTCTTAGATTTGGATGGTTTGGCCTTCAACCAAAAAAATGGGTGAAATTCCTTGGTGGATTCGCGTACACGGTAGGAGAAGAACAAACTTTGCTATTAGATTATAGCGAGTTAAAACCAGTAGCAGTTCCACATTGGTGGAAAAAATTATAAAATTATAATTCTTGAATTATCATAGCAAACTTATAATTTGATATTAAATTGACCTATTTAATTAATTTTTAACTATTTCTATTATTAAAAATAATTGATTTAAATGATTGGAAACATACAATTTGAGGATTTAGATTTAAATTTTGGATATTCTTGTATGCCCGATAGATTATATTATTATTCAGAAGAAGAAAATGAATTTCGTATGGAAGTGCGTGAATGGTGCAAAGAGAATATACAACCCGTTTCTGACAAAATTGATAAGGAAAGAAATACAAAATTAGCAGTAGAAACTCTACGAAAAATGAAACCTTATCTAAATATAGTAATTCCTGAAGAAGTTGGGGGATTAGGGAAAGGAATACTTTATCGTACGATTTTTGGTGAAGAGTTATCTGCTTTTAATTATTCAATCGCAACTATATTTGGCGCTTCCTCTTGCTTATTTGCTGGTCCTATTATTGAATATGGAACTTCTGAACAAAAAAAGAAATATCTTACAGGTATTGCTGATGGTACAAAAATTGGAGCAATAGGGATAACTGAACCTACGGGAGGTTCTGATGCTGTAGGAGGAATGAATTTGAGAGCTACAAGACAGGGAGATTATTATATATTAAATGGAGAAAAAAGATTTATAACTAATGGAAGTGTTGCGGACTACATTTGTTTATATGCGGTTACTAATGACCAAGTTAGAAGACATCAAGGTATTTCAGCCTTCATTTTTGAGACAGAGACACCAGGATTTCAAGTTATCAAGGATTATAATCATATGGGCCGTAGGGGAATGCCAAATTCTCATCTCCGATTTGTTAATTGTAAAATACCTGTTGAAAATTTACTCCATAAGGAAAATGAAGGAGTTGAGGTATTGATGTTTGGACTTGATGGTGAGAGAACCTTTACAGCGTCTCAATATAATGGTTTAGCTAGAAGTGCATTCGAAGTTGCATATAAGTATGCTCATAAGAGGATTCAATTTAAAAAACCAATTTACTTATTTGAAGGAATTTCATTCAAACTAAGTGAAATGTTTATGGACATAGAATTAAATAGAATAGCTATGGCACAGATAGCGAGGATGCTTGATGAAGGACATTACTGTAGAGCATCAGTTGCTGCCATTAAAGCTAAGCTTGCAGATGCTACAGTTAGAATTACCCAAGATGCTATTCAGATTGTTGGTGGTTTAGGTTATTCTGAAGAATATCCCTTAGAACGCTATTACAGAGATGCAAAAGTAGGGCAAATTGCTGCGGGATCAACTGAAATAATGAAATATTTAATCTCAAGAGAGATGATAAGAATGTGGGGTAAATAAAGCTATGGGAAATAAAATTACTTCAGAAATTAGAGATAGCATTGTTACTATAGAATTAATGGATCCTGAAAAATTAGCTTTAAACAAAGACTAACTTAAGAAAAGATCAATTATTTAGAATAATATTGTTGAAAAATTCGATATTTTATAGATCTAATAAGAAGAGAAAGAAATATAATGCGAGCAGCTATAGTTGAAGAAATAGGAAGAATAAGTATAAAAGAAGTACCAAAACCTACTCCAGGACATGAGGAGGTTTTGGTAAAAATCCTTACCGTGGGTGTATGCCATTCAGATATACATATGGTAAAAAATGATTGGGTAAAAGTTCCGACACCATTTCCTTTGGGACATGAAGCTATAGGAATAGTAGAAGATTTAGGTCCTGGTGCTGAGAAGTATGTTAAGAAAGGAGAGAGAGTTATATTAGGCTTAGGAGGGACCGCGGGAGCATATTGGTGTGGTGCATGTGAACATTGTCTTGCGGGTAAACCTATGCTCTGTGCACATCGGAAGCAACTACAAGGTGTTTTTGCGGAATATTTTGTGGTCTGGGCAAAAGCATTAGTAATTCTACCTGATGAAATCGGAAATAATGATGTACCACTAGCTTGTGCTGGTTTAACAGCGTATAGCGCTATCAAAAAGCTTTCGAAATTCGGGATTCATGCAGGGAAAACCATTGCCATTATCGGAGCTGCAGGTGGTCTTGGTCATTATGGAGTTCAGATAGCAAAAGCCCTTGGATATAAAGTCATTGGAGTTGATATTGGTCCTGAAAAATTAGAATTCACAAAAAAAATGGGCGCTGATGTAGTTGTAGATGTGAATGAAGCGGTAAAAACAGTGAGGAAAAAATTTAAATTAGGGCTAATTAAGGACGTAAGTGCAAGTGTAGTATTAGCATCAAAAGTAGCTGGTTTTGAACTCGGTTTACAATTACTTAGGCGTGGAGGAGTGTTAGTAGCTGTAGGATTACCCGCTTTAAGTGAAGGTTCCTTTTCGGTAAATCCATTTGGTTTTATCTTGAGAGGGCTTCATATTACATCATGTCTAGTTGGAAACATTGAAGAAATGAGAGAATTAATTCAGTTAGCTGCAGAGGGTAAAGTAAAAACTCATATAGGAAGAATTGCGAAACTCTCAGAGATTAATGAAGTCTTAGAGGAACTTGAACAGGGAAAAATAGTTGGAAGAGCTATTCTTGAGATTCAATGAAAAAAGCTATATAAGTAAGATGGAATTTAAATGTATATTATTGAATTAAATTAAAAAATATGGGTTTTATATGGTAAATGGATATACTGGAAATATTTTGAGAGTTAATTTATCAAATGAAAAAATCTCAATTGAAGTCCTTGACGAGATTTTTTGCCGAAGATATATTGGTGGAGAAGGTTTTGTAGCCTATTATCTTTTAAAGGAATTAGAAGCAGGTATTAACCCTTTAGGTCCTGAAAATAAACTAATTTTTGCCTGTGGTCCTTTAACAGGATTAGCAATACCCGGAACAGGAAGAAACAGTGTTGGAGCAAAATCTCCTTTAACAGGTGGATTTGGTGAAGCAGAGGTTGGTGGTCATTGGGGGGCTGAGTTAAAACACGCTGGATTTGATGCTATTATAGTAGAAGGAAAAGCAAAAAATCCTGTTTATTTATGGATACATGATGGTGAGGCTGAAATAAGAGACGCAAATCATCTTTGGGGCAAAGTTACTGGTGATGTTCAAGAGAAAATTCTTGAAGAATTGAATGATGAACATATCCGTGTGGCACAAATTGGTCCTGGAGGAGAACGGTTAGTGAGATATGCTTGTATCATTAATGATTTAAGAAATGCTGCGGGACGTACTGGGATGGGTGCTGTTATGGGATCTAAGAACCTGAAAGCTATAGCTGTAAGGGGTAATCAAAGACAGGAAGCAGTAGATAAAGAGAAATTGAGAGCGGTGTTGAAAATATTTAATGAAACTCTTCAGCAAAGAAATGCGGGATATTTTGAATTTGGTACAGGAGGTAATATTATGGAAGAATCTGCATCATCTGGTAATTTATCATTTCGAAATTTCAGGGACGGTGGATTTGCGAATGCCATAGCATTAGATCCTAATACTATCAAAGAAACACTAGGACTTGAGAAGGATGGGTGCTATGCTTGTTCTATCCGTTGTAAAAAGGTTGTTAAAATCGGAGATCCTTGGAACATTGATTCAAAATATGGAGGACCGGAATATGAAACTTTAGGCGCTTTAGGGTCTAATTGTGGAGTTGATGATGTGAGAGCGGTATGTAAAGCGAACGAAATTTGCAATAAATATTCGATAGACACAATTTCAACTGGAGTTTCTATTGGTTTCGCAATGGAGTGTTATGAGGAGGGAATTTTAACAGATAAAGATACTGATGGTATTAAATTAACCTTTGGTAACGCTGAAGCAATGGTTCAAATGGTTGAATTGATTGGCAAACGCGAGGGATTAGGTGACCTATTAGCAGAAGGTGTTAAACGAGCTAGTGATAAGTTGAAAAATGGATCGGAAAAATTCGCTATGCATGTAAAGGGTGTTGAGATTCCAATGCATGAACCTCGCCTTAAACAAGGAATGGGACTTGGTCATGCATTATCACCTACGGGAGCAGAGCACATGACTAATTTGGATGATTATTCCATTGCTCATAAGAGGGTTATGGCGTACCACGGTGCTATAGGAATTTTAGAACCTTTAGAGTTGGATGATTTAAGTTCAAAGAAGGTACGAGCAGTGGTTTATATTACTAATTGGAAATATTTATTTAACGCCCTATTGATGTGCTACTTTGTCTTTTGGCGTTACGATCATATTACTGAAATTGTAAACGCAGTAACTGGTTGGAATACTTCACTATGGGAATTAATGAAAGTAGGAGAAAGGATATCAACAATGACAAGAGTCTTTAACACTAGAGAGGGTCTTACAAAGAAGGATGATTGGTTGCCTGATAGATTCTTCAAACCGCATACTTCAGGAGCTCTTTCTGAGACCAAAATTGACCCGGATAAACTTAAAAATGCGATAAAAACATACTACACAATGATGGGATGGGATGAGAACGGAATTCCTACTCGATCTAAACTTGAAGAATTAGAACTAGATTGGATTGTAAATCCTTAAAAAACTAGTTTTTATTATATTTATATTTAATTTTTCGAATAAAAATAGGACTTAAACAGTCAAATGAGCATAAATACAATACCTGATAAACTTCCCAAAAAATTCGTAATGAGGTTAAACAGAGGAAAATATGACGATGCTCTTCTTTTTACATTAGCTGTTTTTGGACCTCACAAACTTAAAGAACTTATTAATGACTCTAGGAAAGGTATTACTGATAGGATGGATGAGGTTTTATTTCGTGAATGGAAGAATAAATTAAAGACTTCTGGATTTATTGAAGAATATAAAGAAAGTGATGAACTTTATTTAAAAGCAACAGAGAAGGGAAAGGATGAATTATTATCGAGAGTAGAAAATTCTTTTATGGTACGGTATCTAAAAAAGTACTTTTCTCAGTGGATAGGACCTGTTGAACCCGAAAAAGAAAACAAATCAAAATCACCGTATGTTTTAAGTTATAGGGATGTAATATTTGGTTTCTTATCTGTTTACTGGAGATTATGCGATTTCTTCAATACTACAATAAATAATGCTAAAGCTGGACCAGACGACAATGTCTCGCTTGGTATTCATCTAGAATATAACGCAGAACACTATTCCAGTAATGCTGCTATTTATTACGAAGATGTCATTTATACATATAAAGAATTCAACGAAATCACTAATCAATATGCTAATTATCTTCTTTCTTTAGGTGTAACTAAAGGAGAAGTAATTAATATTTTCGTGGAAAACAGACCCGAGTTGTTGTTTTTAATTGGAGCGATGTCAAAAATTGGTTCCATAGGAGCTTTGATTAACACAAAACAACGATCTTCAATACTACTGCATAGCTTAACTATCAATCCGGTAAAAATCCATATTATTGGAGAGGAACTTATTGAACCTTTTGAAGAGATAAAATCAGAATTAGGCTTAACAGGGAAAGAGAAACTCTTTTTTCTGAAGGATAAGGGGAAAATTGAAATACCCGAAGATTTTATCGAACTTCAAAAAGAGATTGAAGATAAAAGTAGAGAAAATCCGTCTATTGAAACCGAAATAAAGGGAAAAGATACTTATGTCTATATTTTTACTTCTGGGACAACTGGACTTCCAAAAGCAGCACACATTCGGAATATGTACACAGCAACTTCCATAAATACCTGGGGTGGTGTTATATTACATATGACACCTGATGACATTATGTATATATCTCTTCCCTTGTTTCATAGCAACGCCCTCCATCTTGCATTGTCAGCCGCTATCGGAGGTGGATCAGCCGTAGCTATTGCTCGAAGATTTAGTGTTCGAAATTTCTGGAAAGATATAAAAAAGTTTAATGCTACATGTTTTAATTATATCGGAGAAATCTGTCGCTATCTTTTTAATCAACCAACAACTCCAGAGGACCGAAATCATAGAGTTTACAAGATTTGTGGTAATGGTCTTAGTCCTGAAATATGGAAAGAATTTAAAGAACGATTTGGTATAAAAGAAGTCTATGAACACTACGGAATGACTGAAATGTGGGGAGCATTTGTCAATTATCTTAATTTAGATTGTACCGTGGGATATAACGCAGCTCCATATGCGATCGTAAAGTATAACATTGAAAATAATGAACCTGAAAGAGATAAAAACGGATTTTTACAAAGAGTTGAAGAAGGTCAAGCAGGTTTATTGATTATACAAGCATGGTCTGACTACGTTTTTGCTGGCTATACGGATAAAAAAGCATCCGAGAAAAAAATATTTTATGATGCGTTTGAAAAGGGTGATGTATGGATGAATGCAGGTGATTTAGTACGGAATATTGGATATAAACATGCTCAATTTGTGGATAGACTTGGTGATACATTTCGCTGGAAAGGAGAGAATGTATCTACCACAGAAGTTGAAGATTTAATCTCTTCCTTTGAAGAAATCGACCACGCTTCTGTTTATGGAGTTGAAATCCCAGGATGTGAAGGACGGGCAGGTATGGCATCAATATTAGCAACTGTTAAACACGATAAATTTGACTTTAATAATTTTGTAAAAACGCTACAAGATAAATTGCCTAATTATGCCCTTCCCATATTTATACGATTCTTATCTGAATTAAACACTACAAGTACTTATAAAATCCAGAAATATGATATGAAAAAAATAGAATTCAACATCAAAAAAACAAACAATCCTATTTATGTTTATCTCCCAAAAAGCACTAAATATACGCTTCTCACAGAAGAGATTTATGAAAACATTCTAAATGGAAAATATAGATTTTAAAATTAATGGTAATAATTATGCCTTGGATATTAAATGAAGGAAAGTTCAATAACAATACATATTTATTTGATTCATTTCTTTGTGATGCCGAGTATAGTATGAGTTACTACGTTTTGCAGGGAACTAAAAAGAGAGCTCTTATTGACACATCAGGACCTATAGAAGCAGAGAGATTTGCAAAAAGGTTAAAGAATCTGAATCTTATACCTGATATCCTTATATTAACGCATTCTCATTGGGATCATGCTGGTGGAACCACAGTTTTTCAAAAAAGATTTCCAAATATTGAAGTATTTGCAGCAAAGCCTGCCATAGAATCGTTAAAAAATAATTCAAAATACAATGAAGGCTTCTCAGAGGTAATTACAGATTTAGAGCCAGTAGAGAATATTACTCCTGTAAAAGAAAGAGATACAATTGACCTAGGCGGAATGGAATTGCTAATTTATGAAACCCCGGGTCACACAAATTGTAGTATTTCTATATTAGATCAAAAAAATATGATATTGTATTTAGGAGATGCTTTAGGAAATTTATGGGAAAAGTTTATATCCCCACCAATTATGCCCCCTGAATTTTCTCAAGAGAAACTATTATCTACTTTTAATAAAGTGAAAAATATCGATTATTCTGTAATTGCCTTTTCTCATTATGGTTTATTAACTGAGGATTCAGCAAAGATCCTTCCTACGTACGCCAAATTTTGCTACATTTTTTGGAGAGATTATTTTATTTCATTATTAGAGAAAAATCATAGAACAGAAGATGTAGTTAACAGTTTCATTGATAGATTACATGAATTAGATTCTTTTTATCCAGAGGGTAAGATCACATACAAAATGTTAGTGGAATGGATAATTAAAGGATTAAAGTCAGCAGGTTTGATTTAAATAAAAGCAATTTTTTATTTAGATAAATATACTATTTTTTCAAATATACAGATTATATTTAAGTTATTGATACTTAATTTGATTAAGCTTGAAATAAATTTGATTAAATTCAACTCTAGATAAAATTAATGGAGAAATTTATGAGTAAGAAATCAAGTAAAAAACAAACTCGAAGTCGTTCACCTGAAAAAAAAGCAGCTCAATTTGAACAAATCATAGAAGCAGGAAAAGAGTTATTTTTAGAAAAAGGAAGAGATGGCTTCTCTCTTCGGCAGTTAGCTAAAATTCTTGGAATGAACCAAAATAATTTGTATAATTATGTTGAGAGTAAAAGAGAATTGTGGATTATTATTCGAAATAAATTTTTTAATCAATATCGAAACGAAAATATCAAAATTATGAAAGAACATAGGGGGGTTGTGATTGATCTTTTAATGAAGTTTTTTACTAATTTTTTAGAATTTGCTTATAAGGATTATGGGGCTTTTAGCATGATGCACCTGACAGAATCTCCCCCTTCTGACAAGAGAGGACCATTTGAAAAAGAATACCACGAATTTAATTATTTAAGAGGTACAGCAAAAGTAGTACAAGATGCAATTGAAGCAAAGGAAATTAATTATTCTAATCCAGGATTGATTACTTTCTTTATTTATAGCTTAATATTAGGTGCTGCTATAGTAGAACGAAATATGAGGATGCTTGAGCAAAATTCTGATTTTAAAGGAGATAAAATTAGTGAAATCTTATCTTTTAAAACCGATTTCAATAGTTTAGAATTTCGTAATTTCGTTTTAGAAAAACTAGACTTTATTTTAAAGGATTCAGGAGTGAATCAGAAAAAATAGATTAAAAAATTATAGGGTCAATATTTAGCATTTTTTACAATTACAACTTTTAAAAATCAAAATTTTAAAAAAGAAAATAAATAATTTTATATTGATTACTTTTCTGAAACCGTTTTGCTTAGGTCAGGGGAAATCAATTTTGTGGTATTCCCATGATTATTTTTCAATCTTTTTTTATTTAACTCATCATCTATACCAGCGATTTTTTTTACCATCTCTTTTCGAGCCTCTATATCGTACTGGGTAGTAATGGCTATTTCTTCCATAACTGGGCTCCCTCCTCCATGGTAACCTCCAACAAGACTAATTCCTCCGGATGCTGAACATAACCCATCTCCAACATACCGCCAGAATTGTGCTGCATTTTCAGGTGCAATCTTTGGATTTCTGGTAATATATTTATAGAGTTTATCCTTTAATTTAGGATTAACAAAATCAGCTTCGTGTGGAAATGTTGCTGGAATACCTCCCGAAATATCTGTTATTATCTCAGCTTCACGGAATACATTTTCTCCAGTTATACACCTTCCAACATTGGCGTAAATTGAGTGAGGAATAAAACTTCCGGGACCATATGGTATAAAACCCAAACCAGGCATGTATACTTCTGGTTTTCCTAGATCAGAAGCAGTATATCCCGCAGCGTACCCAAGTTCGGTAACCATGATTAATTCGGCCAATTTATGCCTTACATGGGAAGCTTTTGCGATATTGTTATATTCCGCTGCCAAAGCTGCTGTTCCCGTGACTATATCACCAATTGCTGGTTTACATCCCGAATAACTGTGCCTGTGAAAGAGACCAAACAGTAAGGCGAGGGCGCCTCCATGGTTGTTTTCACCACATAAAAAGACTCTTTCCCAGGGTACGAATACATCGTCAAAAATGATATACGAATCCGTACCTCCTGGCATGAAACCTCGAGGAAAATGCTCCCTTTTACGGAGATTATGAACAGTAATCACTTGGGTCACACCCTCATAATCTGCAGGAACCGCAAACGCTACGGCATAGTCTTTATCTTCTGGTCTTAGTGCTCTTGTTGGGATAACTAGTAGTTCATCAGAAACGGATGCTTCTGAAATGTGTAGTTTACAACCGGCCACTATAATTCCATCTTTCTTCTTTTCTACAACATGGACGTACATATCAGGATCTGCCTGATCAGCTGGACGTTTAATTCGATCCCCTTTTACATCAGTTTGCGCCCCAGCTGCTACTAAATCTTCTTGTTGAAATCTCAATAGCCATTTTTTAAAATTATCATGGTATTGAGATTCTCCCTTATTTAATTTATCAGCCTCATAAGAAACGTTGTAAATTGCGTTTGCTGCGTCACATCCCATGCATCGCTGAATACATCCACCAGTTTTTTGACACAATTTACGCGTCATATCTTGCTTTTTATGCAGGTCGTCAGTACTATGATGAATGTGTGTAAATCGACTAATTATTTCACCAGTAAGATGAGATTTTACTTGAACTAAATCTTTGTATTCAGGATCATCGAAAGCATCGAAAGTAACTCCTATCGTATTTAGACAGGGGGTATGAAGATCATCCAACCTATCGAATTCTCTTCCATCGTAATACAGATTTGGTTTCATTCTACCTAAATCTTTCACGTACTGTTCTTTTGTTCTTACCATTTCTCATCATTTTTTTTTAATATTATTTAGTTAAATTGTTTATGTATATTTATGACATTTTAATTTTAATATGTTTCTGTTTACTCATAAGTGTGTAGGGTTTTTAAAATATTACACAGCATTAACAATAGAAGCTTCTAAATTTGGGCTCAGATGGGATTTTAATGAAATAAATTAGTATTTTAAAATTTCATTAATCTTTTCTAGTCTTATTTTTCGCGAAATGCTGTTTTTCACAGGATTTAAATTCCCATACAGACCCTTATGGTATACTTCTCTAATTTCTTGATGAAAGATACCTATTGTAAATCGATGTGCTTTATGTGCAATCTCGAGAGCTTCTTCTTTTGATTTAGGTTTCTCGCTTAATAATTCAATCTTATCTTTGTATTCCTCCCATTTATGATAGGGCATTGCTGGTTGGAGAACTTCAATGAAAGAGAATCCCTCATGTTCTATAGCCTTTATTAGGGTTTCAGTCAAATGTTTAATATCTCCAGCATAACTTCTTGCGACAAATGTTGCTCCTACTTCAATCATGAGCGATATTGCATTGAATGGTATCTCAAAACTCCCTCTAGGGGTGGATGGACCTCTCCAACCTGGCGGAGTCAAAGATGAGAATTGCCCTGTAGTCAATGCATAGACATTATTATTATGTAGGATCAATGTAATATCTTGATTTCTTTTAGCGGCATAAACTGTATGAGCTAAACCCTCGCCTAAACCGTTTCCATCACCAGAAAATGTTACTACTTTTAATTCGGGATTTGCGATTTTTATTCCCTCGGCATTCGAACTGTTCCTACCGTGTAATCCATAAATCCCGCTCAAGTTCACATAATCGAATAGTTTCGCATGGCAACCTATTCCTGAAGATATTACGATATTTTCTCTTCTTACACCCTTCTTTTCTAATTCGAGGACTGCGTTCTGAAAAGCGGTGCGAATCCCATAATTCCCACATCCAGGGCACCATGTAATTTCAGCGTTTGTCTCAAATGTCATTTTATTTCAGCACCTCCTTAATTTGATGGGATAATTCAATTGGATCAAATGGGCGTCCATCGTAGCGCTTAATAGTCGTTCTCACATTTATACCCGCCTTTCCTGATAAAAGTTGGGTGAATTGACCAGAAATACTCTGTTCAACAACTATGTTTTCTTGATCTTTGAATTCTTCTAATTCCCAAGTAGGTAATGGGCTTAAAAATATAGGTTGAACGATAGTTGGATTTAATTTTCCATACCTAAGCGCTTCTAAAACGCTCATGTAAGTCGATCCGTATGCGAATATATTAGTTGGATGCTTCCCCCGGATGATGTTAACAGTTTCTTTATCTTTGAGATATTCTAACAGCGCATCAACTTTTTTATGTCGTTTTTCATGCATTTTAGCGATCATTTTTGCATCCTCCGTTGTAATTCCATATTCGTCATGTTCATAACTATTCCACTTGATGACTTCATTCGAAGGAGGAAAAAACATTGGTGATACACCATCATTAGTATCAAGGTACCTATTATACTTACCATCACTATGAAGAATAGGTTCCGCCCACTTAGCTCTCGTTGGATCAATATCTACAGTCATCGCGCTCTCAGATAAGTGCTTCTCAGTAAGTAGAATACCCGGAGTTTGAAATTTCCAGACTAAATCTAACATTTCTGTCGTTAAGTAAAAAGCTTCTTCAACTGTAGCGGGAGATGCGACTATCCTTAAAAAGTCTCCATGTCCCGCCGTTAGAGCAAACGATAGGTCGGCTTGTTCAGTATAAGTAGGAACACCGGTAGCAGGTCCCGGACGTTGAGATAAGACAATTAAGACGGGGGCTTCGGTAATTCCTGCTAAAGAATATCCTTCGGTCATAAGGGCGAATCCCCCACCACTTGTGCCAACCATTGTTTTCGCTCCAGCAAAAGAAGAACCTACTGCTAAATTAATTACGGCAATTTCACTTTCAGGATGGACAACTGCTAATCCAAAATTTTCAGCTTGGTTGGCAAGGAAATGCAAAATTGTCGAAGCAGGGGTCATTGGATACCCATAATACACGTTCAATCCACCAGCTAAAGCCCCAAGACAAATTGATTCGTTTCCAGTTATGATCTTTCTCTCTTTATCTCCATGTTCTAACGGGAATTTATTTTCACAACCGACCTTTACCATATCATAAATACTACTTGCAAATTTAATATTTTCTTCAATTCCTCGAGGGTATTGAGTACCAATTATCTTATTCATTTGATCTTTATTGAATCCAATTGTACTTGATAAAACTGCTACGGCTCCTACACCGTACATAAGCTTTTTCATAGGATACTTATCTGCCTCCGAACTTAACGGAATACCGATTCCTTCAATAGTTTCCATCTCATCCGAATTATATACCATTATCCCATTATCTGCGATGTCGTTCATATGAGTTTCACAGCTCCTCTTGTCAAAATTGACGACAAGATCGGCTTTCATATATTGACTAGTCAGCTTTCTTGTTGACGTACTTACAACTGAAAAGTTATGCCCCCCTCGAATCAAACTCATATAGTCATCCATTTGAAAGACGTGACGACCTAAACTTGAAAAAATGTGTGCTGCAACAGAGCCTGCTTTTTTAACACCTTCTCCAGCTTTACCTCCAACTAAAAAGGTGAATATATCTTGAACCATTTATTTAAACCTCATTTATTTCGACTAAGTTTTGAATTAGCCCTAAAATATTTAAACATATAGGTTATAAATCCTAATTTTAAGATTTAGAAAACTGAACGCGTTTAAAACTATTTCTAAGAATCTCGAAATTTCTACTAAAATTTTTTTTTTTTGAATATTTTTTCAAATCCACCTTCTGCTAATACTTTCAAACAATTATTTGTTGACGAGCTTTTAAAATCGTATACTAAATTTTTTAAAACACAATTCCTTCTAAGAAGTAAGTTTATATCATAATTAAAATCTAATTTAATTTTATAATTATATTAACGAATAACAGATACCGAATCTGTATATGAATTTAGAGAATTAGGTATTAACTCTATTAAATAGGGGTAAATAAACCATGCAAATCTACGAATTAAAAATAAACAAAAACACATGCACCGGGTGCAACGCGTGTGTCGTGTCTTGTCCTATTAATTTTAACGAGTTGAGAAAAATGAGTTATTTAAACGAAACAAACGCAGTTATTCTTGTTAAAAACGGAATAGCGGTACCCATTTATAGCGACGAGAGAGAAGTTAATTGCGACGGATGCGGTGTATGTGTAAAAATGTGTCCTCAAGTAGCAATTAGAATTGAAAATGTGGAGAAAGATTAAAAATGTCGTTTCCTAAAATATCGAGAAAAATAACAAAAGAAGAGGAAGCTATTAAAGTTCAATTTCTTACTGAAAATTTAGAGCTTGTGTTAAACCGAGAAAAATGTGTCGGATGCGGTACATGCGCTAGAGTATGTCCCAAAGAAGCAATATCTCGTGGACCAGTAGGTATGTCGCGTCGTTTTCCCACAACAGAGGATATAATTCCAGAACTTTACGATCCTAAGCTTTGTGTCTTTTGCGGAACTTGCGTTTATTGCTGCCCTTTTGGAGCTTTAACCATGAAAAAAGATGGCGAAATTATTAATTTAGCAGATATCCCACTTGTTGCTCAAAAAGTAATGCCAACACTAGAATTTGAAACTAAAAAATTGTTAAACGATAGAATCGCGAAACAATGGGCTAAAGCAAAAGTGAAAGTTATTGACGAAGAATGCGCGAAAGGATGTGGATCCTGCGCTGAAGTATGCCCATCAGGTTCGATTGAAATTGCTAAACGAGCTGAGCATGGATGGGAAATGTCGAAAAATGTAGAAGTTGTTGACGAGGACGCGTGTGTAGCATGTGGTGCGTGCGACAACGCCTGCCCGACAGGGGCCTTAATTCTTGAAATAACCGAAATTCATAGTTCGGGAGAATTTGAAGAATGTTATTGGCCACCCTTAATAGAAAGATTGAAAACATTAAGATGGAGTAAAAAGGAGGAAGCATAGAATGAGTATGGACAACTTAATTCTTTTAACTGGACGTACTATAAGTCAAGGAGTAGCTCTTGAAGGCGGAAAAGTGTCAAGAGAGAACGTTCGGGCTGCTGGTATCTGCACATTTGATGCTGATGATTTTAAAAAGCTTGATTGTATTGTCGGAACCCCAGTTAAAGTTATAACAGATTATGGAGAGGTCATAGTATACTCTACAATAACTGAAGAAGGACCTCATCCTGGTATTATTTTTATTCCAATGGGGCCTTGGGCAAATCAGCTTGTAAATCCTAGTTCTCAAGGATGTGGTACTCCCAATTATAAAGGAATTCAAGCGAAAGTAGAAGTAGTAAATAATGGAAAAGTATTGGATGCTCTAGAATTAATAGGACAATTAAAAGAGGCTTAAAGGAGATAATTATGGTAGAAAAAGTAAAAACTATTAAGGATGTTTGTTGTCCATTTTGTGGAACTCTCTGCGACGATCTTGAAGTAGATGTTGATTTAAAAACGGATCAAGTAGTAGAAGTCAGGAATGGTTGTCAAATTGGTACTAAGAAATATTTCGCTGCTAATCCTAGCGATCATCGATATACAAAACCGTTAGTTAGAAAAGATGGAGAACTTGTAGAGGTTTCGTGGGGCGAAGCTATCGAAAAAGCCGCTGATATCCTAGTAGACGCTCAAAGACCGCTACTTTATGGATTTTCCAGCACAGAATGCGAAGCTCAAAGCAGAGGTGTTGAGTTAGCAGAGATGTTAAACGCACTTTTAGACAATACAGCATCAGTCTGTCACGGACCTAGTTTACTCGCAATTCAAGACGTAGGAGCATCCTTATCTACATTGGGAGAAATTAAAAACAGAGCAGATACAATCATTTTTTGGGGATCAAACCCAGTTCATGCCCATCCAAGGCACTTAAGCAGATATAGCGATTTTATTCGAGGTTATTTTAGAACTGATGGCAGGAACGATAGAAATATAATAGTTGTTGATCCAAGATATACTCATACTGCACAAATTGCAGATAAGTATATTAAAGTAAATCCTAATGAAGACTACGAATTAATTCAAGCAATCCGGGCAGTTTTAAGAGGATCCGATTTAGATGTAAAGGAGGTTTCCGGCGTATCTATAGAGGATATTAAAGAGTTAGTAGAGACTTTAAAATCATGCAATTTTGGAGTGATTTTCTTTGGTATGGGTTTAACTCAGAGCTTAGCACATCATCGTAACATAGATACGGCTATACGTTTAGTTACTGAATTAAATGATTATACTAAATTCATTCTAATTCCAATGCGTGGACATTACAATGTCGCAGGCGCAAATCAAGTGTTCCTGTGGAACACCGGCTATGCTTATTCTATCGACTTTTCACGAGGTTTTCCTCGCTATAACCCTGGAGAATTCTCTTCCGTTGATCTTCTAATGCGGGACGAAGTTGACGCTGCTTTAATCGTCGCTTCTGATCCAGGAAGTAATTTTCCCGCAGCATCAGTAAAGAATTTATTTAAACATCCTCTAATTGCAATTGAACCACACAAAACACCAACCTCCGAATTTGCAGATGTCGTATTACCCGCAGCAATCGCGGGAATTGAATGTGAAGGAACTGCGTACCGAATGGATAAAGTTCCTTTAAGACTAAGAAAAGTAAAAGAAGCACCTGGAGAATGTTTATCTGACAATGAGATTTTAGAAAGAATAATTGAAAAAGTAAGGGAGAAGTTAGGTGAATAAATCGTGGACGAAATCAAATTAAAAATAAAGAAAAAGCTCGAATTCCCATTAGAAGCAGATAGTATTACCCCAGATAACTTTGCTGGCAAAACTGTTGCTGAGATTAAAAAACTACCGTTGTATTATGCAACAAAAAAGGTAAAGATAGGCGATTTTTTTGATGTGTCTGGAAAATCAACCGAGGTTGCAAATACTAAGATTATTATGGATGGTGATCTATCTAATGTTAAGCGAATTGGCGAAAAAATGACCGGTGGAGAAATCGAGATAAATAGTGCCGTAGGAATGCATGTAGGAAACAATATGTCGGGGGGAAAAATAGTGGTACATGGAAACGCTGATGATTGGGCTGGTGCTATGCTCCAAGGTGGCGAACTTGAAATAAATGGAGACGCCGGACATTACGTTGGTTCCGCTTATAGAGGCTTTTGGCAGGGTATGAAGAACGGTATTATTAAAGTTAAAGGCAAGGTAGGAGTGGAATCCATGCTTTGGGCTAAGAGTTCAAAACCCGCAAATAAGTGGCCAACTCTATATTGTGGTAGCGCAGAATCCTTTTTGGGAGTTCATAACCATGGAGGAACTATAGTTGTCGAGGGAAATGTGGATCGTTGTGCCGGAGCAGATCAAGCCTGGGGAAGCATAGTAATCAAGGGAAAAGTTTTAAGACTTCTACCCTCATATAAGAAAGTAGGAGAAGTCAAAGAAGTTCAGCTTCCAAACGGAGAAGTGATTAAAGGAAAATTTATTGAATATAGCGGAGATCACACCGTTAAGAAAGAAACTAATGGCAGGTTATTTGTTGCTGTTTAATTTTCTTTTTAGTTATTTTTATTTTTAACTAATTCTATTTTAGATATCATTTTATCGTTTTTACTCATGTAAAAATTAATAGACAAAATTATTATGACGTTTAGATAATTAAAAAGCCAAAATTAATATTGCTAAATTTCTTAAATTCTTCTTAAATAGAAATTCGTTTATAAAAACCAGTGTTTTCTTAATGAAAAAAAAAAATGATAGAAACAAAGATTTTCAATTGCTAGTCTTATTTAGTATATTCGCATTTTTGTTCATTTCAATTAATTCGAATAACCTTAATCAAGAACCCTACAATTATGAGATTGATTTCCCAAAAGCTTCGGCTCCGACGATATTAATTAATCTGCCACTAAATAATACCGTAGTAGGAATTCGACCTTTTATCAATGTAATAGTAAACGACGCAAATTTGGATTCGATTTGGTACGTTATAAACCCATACTCACCTATTATGTTAGCTAACAATTCCAATCAGCTATTAAATCTATTGATCTGGGATGCTTTACCCGAAGGTCCGTTCACAATAGAACTATTCGCTAACGATACCGCAGGTGACCTCAACAATTTCAACACAATAAATCTTATCAAAGATATATCATTTCCAATAGTTGATATTGTGCATCCTTCTAGTAATGCAACATATGGTATTAACGCTCCAGAAATTACTGTAACTATTAATGATGCGACGCTCGACATTACATGGTATACTATTGTAGGAGTTAACAGGACATTCGAATTTTCAGCCACTCCTGGAACTAATGTAATAACTATTGACCAACCAACCTGGAATACTCTTTCAAACGGAAAAGTAACAATAGTTTTCTATGCCACCGATGCACTTGGAAGAACTTTATACGATAGCATTACGGTAAATAAAAATGTACAAGCGCCTTTTGACTTAATTGCATTCCTAACAGACCCAATAGTGCTTACAATCATTGGTATTACTATAGCAGCTATATTGATAGTAATTATACTTAAAAGAGGGAAAACTCATCGAACCAGCGAAAAGGAAGTTAGAAAAATCGAAAGTTTATGGGACTAAATCTTCCACATACTTTTTTTTGTTTTTCAGTATTGCATAAAAGTTGATTTTATTGATTATAAAATCAATATTTATTTAAGAAGTCTTGATTATCTACCTACGTTAAGAAAAGGTTAGTATCGTGTTTCAAAAAAAAGTTAAAATTACGCGAATTCACAAGGAAGAAAAAAAGGAAGAACTGGATACCGTACTCATTGAAAGCTCAATTGATATATTTGTGAATTCTCAACCTTTAGTAAACATTATCTGTCTCAATAAAGATTTAAAGGAATTAGCAACAGGTTTCTTGTTTTCGATCGGAATCATAAATAAAATGGACGATATCAATATAATAAAAATTGATAATTCAGAAGCTCAAGTTCACGTCGAGTTGGTAGACTCTATAGATTTTAATTCAGAAATTTTGGAGCTAACCCCAGTCAGCAGAGTGATTGATACTACTTGCGGAATCCCTTCCCCTTGGCGAAACTTGATTAAAGAGAGATTAATTGAGACGGATAGTATATTGAATTTAGAGCCGGTCTTAACAGTGAGTTCAGAAGTTATTTTTTCATCAATGATTGAGATGCAAAAAAACACGAACTTGTTTAGGGAAACGGGAGGTTGTCACGGAGCTGCAATATTCGATCTCAAAGGTTCTCTCATAACAGTCAAAGAAGACATAGGAAGACATAACGCAATAGACAAAGTTATTGGTGAATTACTATTTAAAAAGGAACTCTTCGACAACAAAATTCTAACTTCAACGGGGAGGTTAACTGGTGATATAGTTCTTAAAGCTGTTAGAGCACAAATTCCAATTATTTCTTCTTTATCTGCTGCAGTTGAGTCCGGTATAAGCCTTGCTGATTCTTTTGGAATTACATTAATTGGATTTGCTCGAGGCAAGAAGATGAATATTTACACACATTCTAAGAGAATAAAACTCTAAAAGTTTATTTTTTTCTGGGTGCTTTTCTACTATTCTACTTTCAAGAAAAAAAATAACTTCTTTATTTTTAATATATTTATTTGCTATTACCGAGTTAGAATAGAATTATAAACTTTAATTTCTATATTATCATATCTAGCTAAATGGAAAATACTTAAAATAATGGAAAAGAAAAAAAAATGAAAATTAAATATTTTTGGCTTTTGGTAATAATTGCTGGCGCGATTTTAATGATCCTTGGTAGTGCAGTCGGAAGCCAGTTCTATACAAAACTCTTAGAACAGTTAATTCTGGCTGGGTTCATTGGTCCAGGATTCATACCATTCGTCACATCAATAATGGTCATCTTAGGATATATAGCTTTATACGGCGGATATTCGGTTCTTGTGGCTGTATTCTTGATATTAATTAAATGGAATAGAGTGGGAAAATTAATTATAACGATTGCAACTGGTTTTGGAATTTTAGGATTAATTATTTATGGTGTTTCGTGGGCAGTGGGATATTTTGGCATTGCCCTTAATCCTACATGGCAAACGATTCTGGACAATGTTCACAGTATTTTTACTTTCGATTCAAGTATGGCTTTAGCAGGAACTGCAATTGTAGTTATTGGTAAGTTTCTATTTAAAAGAGCGGAGAAAGGTGAGGAAAAGGTGGAAGAAATAGAAGAAATAGAATCTTCTTCCGATAATGCCGGAAGTAAGTTCTGCCCTGAATGTGGTGCATCACTACCCGCTAAAGCAAACTTTTGCAACAAATGTGGTAAAAACTTCGATTAAAAAACTCTTTCTTTTCTTTTTTTTACAACGTTGATAAATTAAATATCTATTTTCAGTTAAATTAAGAGGAAATCTAAAATATTATGTCATGCATCCAAATAGTAAAGCTTTATATCTCAAATCTTATATAATAAGATCTAGGGTTAAAATACCCTAAAATTACTATACTTCTTGGAATTGTTAAAAATGAATATTGAGGTTTTTGGTGGGGTTGGTGAAATTGGAGGGAATAAGATATTCATTAATATTGGTGATAAAAAGTTTCTCTTTGATTTTGGACTTTCATTTAGCGATAACCAAAAATATTTTTCTGAATTCCTCAATCCTCGCAAACTTAACGGAATTATTGATTATTTATACTTAGGACTCATCCCACCGATTAATAAGCTATACAGAAACGATTTAATTACTCCCTTTTCCGATAGATTGAATTCTGATCCATACAATATTATAACGACTAACGAGAATATCGTAGATGCGTTTTTCCTCACTCACGCTCACCTTGATCACTACAAATTTATTGGTTTTCTCAAACAAAATACACCAATATACATGAACTGGATTTCAAATACGATATTACAAAATCTCATAAGTACTACAAACGATACGCTGGTACCTGAAGTTTTAAATTTCTACGAATCTTTTAAGATGGTCCCCAAAAAAAGGCAAAGTGGAAACGAAGAAATTGAATATAAAAGAGCAACAAAACCAGATTATAAGCCCTCGGACATTAAAAGACCTATCAGAATCATGAAAGAGGGAAAGCCTTCTCGATTTAAATCATCTCAAGGTGAGATAAATATTACTCAATTTCAGACCGATCATTCAATTCCCGGTGCGTGCTCTTACATAATTGAGAATGATGGGAGAAGCATAGTCTATACTGGTGATTTTAGAAGACATGGATTTCATAGCGAATGGGTTGATGAATTCATCAAGCAAGCTCACAATTCAAACCCCGTATCAATTATTACTGAAGGTACAAGAGTTACTTCCGTTGAAGATTATAAAAATGGCACTTATAAGAGTAAAGAGCAATCGGAAAGTGATGTTAAAAAGCAGTCAGCTGATAAAATAGAAGATCACTCTGGATTAATTCTTGTGAGGTGTCCTTCTAGAAATCTCGATAGGATACTGTTGTATTATTCTCTTGCTAAAAAGTTTAACAGAAGATTCGCAATTACACCTAAAATATTTCATTTAATAGATAGTTTTAGAACCAAATTTGACGAGATGGAAGAAAGTCGCATAAAACAGTATTATAAAGATTATAATCTGCCCGATTATAGCGATAAAAACTTTGTAGTGTATTTACCACGTAAGGGGTGGGGCAAATTTGAAGCTGCAGATTATAAATTAGCCTATCAAAACGATATATTTAAGATTGATAACTATATTACATATAAGGACGTGAAAAAAGAACCAGAAAAATATTTACTTTACCTCGATTATTTTATGATAAACGAACTAATTGATATAGATCAGAAACCGAATAGCACCCTATTCTTAAATTCAACTACAGATCCATTTAATGAAGAGATGAATATTCAAGAGGAGAAATTAGATGCATGGTTAGAAAGATTTAAAATTACAAAAACGGAAACGATCCATTCATCTGGTCATTCTAATGTCGATGATTTAATAGATTTTCTTCAGCAAATAAACGCAGATAAGATTTTTCCCGTTCATACCGAACACCCTGAAACATTTAAAGAATTCGGTTTAACTGGAAATGTGATTTTACCTGAAAAAGGAAAAAGATATACCTTTTAGGAATAAAAAAAAAAAAAAGATTTAGATATACTTAGATCAACAATATTTTTATTAAATTTAGCACTTGAATAATTATAACTATTCCAAAATTAAAAAGAGGATTTATTATGGCAAAAGTTGATGAATATAAAATGTTCGCTGGCTGCACTATCGGGAATCGTATTCCGTTTATAGAAGCAAGTTCACGTAAAGTTTTTGAGAAGCTGGGAATAAAGACTTCTGACGCTGCTTTTTCGTGCTGTCCTGATCCTGTTGGATTTCACGCAATCGATCATACCAGTTGGTTAGCTATGGGAGCTCGTAATCTTGTTCTTGCTGAAACTGAAGGAAAAGACATCGTATCTCTTTGCAATGGTTGTTTTCAAACTTTAAAGCTTGTGAACTCGGAGTTAAATCACAACGATCACGAGAAAAAAAGGATAAATGATATTTTGGGGAAAATTGGAAAAGAATTCAAAGGTACAATTAATGTAAAGCACTTTGTTGAAGTTTTGCACGAATTCGGTCTTGAAAAGATTAAAGAATTCGTCACTCACGATTTCTCAGGGTTAAAAATTGCTTGTCATACAGGTTGTCATTATAATAGGCCTTCGGAAATAATTCAAACTGATGATCCAATGGAGCCACAGAAGTTACGAGAATTAGTCGCTGCTACTGGAGCAACACCAGTTGATTACGACGAGGAGTTCGTATGTTGTGGTACAGGCGTTGGAAATACTGAACCAGAAGTATCAAATCAAATATTAGCAAATAAGTTATCCAGCGCAATAAAAGCCGGAGCTGACGCTTTTGTAGTGATTTGCCCTGCTTGTTTCCAACAGTTAGATACCAATCAAAAAAATGCAGGCACTCAATCTAATAATACCTTCCATATCCCCATCTTATACCTGACAGAATTGTATGCTTTAGCCTTTGGATTTAATCCCGACGATATCGGTTTGAAATTCCATCGGGCTCGATTATCCGGTTTTCTTGAGAAGTTTGGGCTTAAAGAAGCGAAATAAGCCTTTTTTTTAGATTCTATTTTTTAATTTTTAATTTTTAATTTATAGAATTTGAGTAGATTCTTCATTATTAAATTAGGTAATAAAATTTAATCTTTTTTTAGCGAGTCCTAATCAAATAAATCGAACTTCTTTTTCTATTCTAGGTGGAATTCTATGAAATGCTACATCCGGATATCCTATCGTGAACGCGATTAATAAGGGTCCTTTCAATTTTACGCTTCCTCTGATTTTAGGATTACTATCATTTGCCATTTGTGTCCATCCATTCCAACACGTCCCTAATCCTAACGACTGAGCCGCTAATCTCCCGTAAGTAATAATGTTACCTAGATTAAAACCTCCAAATACTATATTTAAAGGAGAACTAATAAATATTACATGAGGAGCATCGTAGAAAACCGGTATATCATAAATCGTAGTTATAATCGAAAATTGCCTTCGGAATATTCGCCATGTAATTTCGTTCTTCTTTAATTCTTCAATTATAGCGCTTGAAAGAGATCTTAGGACTTCTTGGTCTGAAATAACAGTAAAAGTCTCGGCTCGCATGTTAACTCCAGTGGGTGCAAATGACATTGCCTTTAAGACTTTTTCCAAGATTTCGTTTGGAACTTGTTGTTTCTTATATCTCCTTGTTGAGCGACAAGCAGCTAAGAAATTAAATGATTTGTTATAGGGTAGATAAGAATCCATGTTTTGAATTCCTTCAAAAGTAGATGTATTTCCCATTTTTTCGTATATAATTGCATCTTCAGGACATTGGGTTATACATTGTCCGCACTTCAAGCACTTCTTTCCATGACTGTCATATATAATTTGGTCAGTTTCCTCGTTTCTATTATAGTAGTAACCTGGTAAAGGACATGCGGTTAAACAAATTCCACAACCATTACATTTTTCATAATTTATTCCAACTATTGGCATGCTGATCTTAGATTTCCCTTTTTATAATTTATATTTAATTTGAGTTGTATTTAAAAGTTGTACTTGTTTAGATAGATTATAAATAATTACCAAATAACAAATGGAAAGCAATAAGGTGAAGAGCCAATTGATAGAAGTATTGAGAACAGCAGAAAAGCGATTTGAAAATCTTGTCAATTTCCCATTTAGCCCAAAATATATTGAGAACTTAGAAGGTTTTGAGGGGATGAGGTTACATTATTTAGATGAAGGTCCAAATGACTCAAATTTCACCTTTTTATGTTTACACGGTCAACCTACTTGGAGTTATTTGTATAGAAAAATGATTCCTATATTCGTGAATGCGGAGTATAGAGTAATTGTACCAGATTATTATGGTTTTGGGAGATCAGATAAACCAATAGAAGAGGAAGTTTATACTTTTGAATTCCATCGTAATTCTATTATTGCTTTCATAAAATATTTGCAATTAAAGAATATCATATTAGTTTGTCAAGATTGGGGAGGTTTAATTGGCCTAACTTTGCCCATGGAAATGCCAACTAGTTTTTCTAAGTTGATCTTAATGAATACCACCCTCGGTACTGGTGAAGGTGTACCCTCACAAGGATTTAAAGGATTTAGAGATTGGGTAAATAATACTCCAGATATGGATGTTGGTAGATTAATGTTAAGAGGAACATCAAATTTAAGCCCAGAAGACATGAAGGCTTACGACGCTCCTTTTCCAGATATTACGTATAAAGCAGGGATACGAAGATTCCCCAATTTACTACCGACTACTTATGATGCTCCGGGTGCAGAAATATCTAGACGAGCCCGAGATTGGTTCCAAAAAGAATGGACTGGAGAATCGTTTATGGCAATTGGGATGCAAGATCCCGTTCTTGGACCTTCAGTTATGAAGAAATTGAGGGAGATCATACCAGGATGCCCTGAACCACTAAAATTAAAAGAAGCAGGCCATTTTGTTCAGGAATGGGGAGATATTGTAGCGAAAAAAGCGTTGGAATCTTTTAATCTATAGCAAGTCTAAATCATTTCAGCGAATAAATTAAATCCATCCACTTTGTAAATACGAGCTTTCGCAAACATACCAAAATTTCCTTTAAAATTCTCAATAAATATATTTTTATAAGCGAGATTTCGACCAAAAGCCTGATCTTCTTTCAACCCTTCGTGTAAGACTAAAACCTCACCTTCCCAGTTTTCCCATTTAGAGTTTATCTTATGTAAAGACTGCCGGAAGACGTCAGAAAGTGCTGTAGACCTTCGTTTTATTACTTTACTATTCACTTGTTCCATGTTTTTTGCTTTCGTTCCTGGTCGAGGCGTAAACTTAGAGACATTAAGAATTTCGGGTTTTAGCCATTTAATTAAATCTATAGTTTGATTAAAATCTTCTTTGGTCTCTCCGGGGAACCCACATATTATATCGGTTGAAATAGTAAGCAATGGAAACTTTTTTCTAAGGATTTTCAATTTATCTGCGATATCCGAAATTTTATAATAGCGATTCATATGCTTCAGGATTGAGTCGCTACCAGATTGAATAGGGAGATGCAAAAATTGATAGACTTTTTTAAGTTTGAATATCGAAAGTAATTGCTCAAACTCATCAATTAAAAACCTTGGATTGATCATACCTATTCTCAGAAAGAATTTATAATTTAAATCTACAAGTTCAGTAACTAAATCAAATAGTTTTGTCTTTTTATAATCATATGTACTGCAATCTTGAGAAGTTAAATAGACTTGCTTAATTCCTTGCTTTAATTGATGTTTTACGTTTTCGATGATATTGTGTGGGTTGTAACAGTTCAAATGACCTCGAGCGTTTTTGACACAGCAATACGTACAAGAGCCTAAACATCCTTCAGATATTGGAACAATTCCAGTAATTTTCCCTTTAGGATGATCTATTAAAATTTCAGATTTATCGATTGAATCTTTTGATTTGTAAATGAGATTTGAACTTCCTGATTTGATTTCTTCAAAAATTAACGGCAGATCGTTTATATTATCAAGATCGATAATCGCTGAGAAATTTGGTATTAAATTCCTAACGACATCTATATATTTAGCTTCTATGTGAGGCAAACACCCTGCAATTATAAAACGTTTATTCACTTCATCCCTAAAATTATAATAAAGCTCATTCAAACGAGATTTTATTTTATTTTCAGTTTGTTGTTTCACCGCGCATGTGTTAATTATGACGAACTCTGCATCTTCAATTGTGGACGAGATATATCCCGATTTATTTAAGACTGTTGACATAATGTATGAGTCAGATTTGTTTGAGACACACCCGTAAGTTTCAATGTAAAATGTGTTCTTTTCCATGCGATTGTAAATTGTTTTTGAGTTAGTATTGTATAAAATGAAGTACTTGTAAAAAATTTTTAAGAATGTAAGACAAAAATAAGAGAAATTATGAAAATTTTTTTAATAAAACCCTCTATTATAAGTTAAGAAATAATTAGTTTATATTATTGAGTTGAATAATACGACAAAATATGCTTACTGCAAAATTTGTGATAAAGAAGTTGAACATCCCGTAAGAGAACCAATGGAAACGTTTAAGAAAGTCATTTGGGTTATGATTTCGATTGCTACGATAGGTATTGGCGCAATTGTATTCGCGATTGTTTACGCAAAAAGGAAAAAGAATCATTGTCCTACTTGTCGAACAAAAGTAGAGTTTTCAGCCGAACCCCATAAAAAACCAGAGGAAGATGGAGAACCTTTAACACAAAGAGAAAGAATACTTAAGAAAGCAGGAAAAGCAAAGGAAAAGAAAACTAAGGAAGAAAAAGAGAGCCCTTTAGAAACAGAAGAAGAGGAAGAAGAAGAAAAAGAAAAAGATCTAACATTCTGCCCCTATTGTGGCGAGGATATTGAAAAGGGGATTAGTCGGTGTCCATATTGTCATTCCTCCTTAGTTATATATTAGTGATCTCTATTTTATCAATCACACAATATTTATATAGGCAAATTATTCAAATAAACTAAAATAACAATATTATAATAAAAATTAGAAAATCTAATATAATTAGAGGAAATTAAAATGCCACGCAAATCGCGAAAAGCACCAACAAGAGATGCTGATCCTTTAGACCAGTATAGTACCTGGGATTTACGAATAGCTAAAACCATATACTACTCTATAATTATAGCTTCAGCAGTAACAATTTTAGGTATCTGGCTAACAATTATAGGATGGTTGATTGAGGCGGGTAAATGGGATGATTTGTTCGAATTGGGAATAGGTGTTGTTGCTCTTATAATTGTTGGTATCGTAGTACTCCATCTTTTCTTACTTGTTCTCTTCTATGTGTTATTCAGAGGCGGAATATTAAAACTTTGCCAAAGATTATTCAAAGATAGAGTTTTGGCTAAAAAATATGAAGATTACACTACGCTCAGGCTTTTAATAGCTGTGACATTGGTTGGTGTCTATATATTTCTTATCACTCTTTTGGTCGTTATATTACCTTCGTTCTTCTTAGAATTAGTAGCAGCT